>DATCXL010000718.1:0-14348 GCA_036565825.1 Mycobacteriales bacterium | reverse complement strand
GCCAGAGGCTACGACGGTGACCGTGGGGCGCGCAGTCGATGCGCGGCCAGCGGGCCGAATCGACGGGTCGGTCCTAATGAGACGCTCTACTCAGGACAGATAGTGCCGGGTGGACACCATGTGGTTCGTGGGATCGATGCCGCTATGTGCCTGATCAGCGGGAGGTTCCGGCAACACGACCGGTTGCCGCCGGTTGCCGCCGCGGTGGGGCGGACACACACCTGTCGACGGATCGTGCCCTGACGGTCAGGCTCGTGGGTCCCGGGTGCCCCCGAAGCGCCCGGGGTGTGTCCATTGTCTACCTGTGGCCAGATGTGGCTACGGGATGGGCCGGGTCAGGGCGCCGTGCTGGTCGAACAGAGCCGAAATCCGATCCCGCGAGTGGCCTGGATCATCAGGTCGACGTTGGCATCGCGTAGCTTGCGGCGCAGCCGCTTGATCGTCGAGTGGACGCTGGACCGGTCGCCCACGTAGTCGCTGCGCCACACAGCAACGTGAAGCTGCTCGTAGGACCAGACCCGGTCCGGTTCGTCGGCCAGGCAGGTCAACACCTCCCTTTCCAGATTGGTCAGCTCCAGCGGAACACCCCGCCAGCACACCTCCAGGCGTGAGCGGTCGATCCGCAGGTCACCCAGGCTGATCACCGGCGTACGGGTCCGGTCGCTCTGCTCGCCGCGCTCACCCAGCACGGATCGCGCGGTGCTCGCGTCGGGAACCATGAGTACGACGCCGTACCCATCGAGCAACCGGGTTAGCCTGACCCGGGTCTCGATGTCGCCCGCGATGCACACCAGGAGCGGGATCGCCCCCGCGGGCGGATCGTCGCCGTTCCCATGGATGTCGACGTCCAGCAGTGTCATCGTCACCCCCCAGACTTCACCATTTCATCGGTGGCATACCGCATTCACGGCCGAGCCCGGGGGCAGAGACCATCGACCTGTGCGACACGTCCAACGATCTTGGAATGAATATAATTTGTTATGCCGCGCGAGCGTGGATAAAAGAGTTTTGGCACGTTTTATCCTTTTTGACATGATGCTGCCCATCGCAGGGTGCCCGCATAATGCCCAAGAACCGCCCGTGTTGTGACCTTGTGTGGTCATACAACTACTCGTAGGGTCCGCCTCCGATGAGGCTCATGGTGAGCCACCGCGTCCAGCGCCCGTCACGGAACCGCGAAGCCGTTTCCGGCCTGACGCCCACCCGGCTGGAGGACCTGATGTATCGCACCGGGAGATTACGGTCAGTAACCTCGGCCGTCGCCACAGTCGCTCTCGCCGCTCTGACCGGACTGTTGTCACCGACCCCGGCGCAGGCGGCACCGGACACGGCGACGGCACCCTCGTCGACCACCCAGACCACGACCATCAAGCCGCCGCCGCCCGGGTCCGGTCCTTCCGCACCCGTGTGTGGGGACACGACCGACCCCGGTGTGGCGACCTGTCTGTCCGTGGTGCGGACCGATATCGGGGGCCCCCTGGGGGTGCTCGGCGCGGGTCAGACACCCTCGGGGTACGGCCCGTCGGACCTGCAGGATGCCTACGACCTGCCATCGATGACGGCTGGCGCAGGTGCGACGGTGGCCGTGATCGCCGCCTTCGACAATCCCAACGCCGAGGCCGACCTGGCGATCTACCGCACGCAGTACGGGCTTCCCCCGTGCACCACAGCCAACGGCTGCTTCCACAAGGTCGACCAGCGCGGCGGCACCGTCTACCCGGCGGCGGAGCCCAACTGGGCCGGAGAGATCTCGCTGGACACCGACATGGTCTCGGCGGTCTGCCCGCTGTGCAACATCCTGCTGGTGGAAGCCGACCACAACAGCCCGGCAGATCTGTACGCGTCGGTCAACCAGGCGGTCGCAATGGGCGCCAAATACGTGTCCAACAGCTACGGCATTGGGGAGTCCTCAGAGGAGGAGACCACCTACGACGAGCAGGTGTTCAACCACCCGGGAGTGGTGATCACGGCTGCCTCCGGCGACAACGGCTACGCCACGACCTACCCGGCGGCATCCAAGTACGTCACCGCGGTGGGCGGGACCTCGCTGGTCCCGGCGACCAACACCCGAGGTTGGGACGAGACGGCCTGGGAGCGTTCCGGCAGCGGCTGCTCTCGGTTTGATACCAAACCGGCATTCCAGACCGACTCGGATTGTCCGCGGCGGACGATCGCGGACGTGTCGGCGGTGTCCGACCCGAACACCGGCGTGGCCAGTTACGACAGCTACGGCGCGGACGGCTGGATGGTCTACGGCGGTACATCGGTGGCCGCACCGATTGTCGCCTCGATCTACGCCCTGGCCGGGCGGGTTGGTGCCAGCGAGCAGGCCAACTCCTACCCGTACGCCTGGCCCGACGCGCTCAACGACGTCACCTCGGGCAGCACTGCCTTCTGCGGTAGCTACCTGTGCACGGCCGGCCCCGGCTACGACGGCCCGACCGGCCTGGGTACCCCCAACGGCGCACTGGCCTTCGGCCAGATCGCACCACACGGGAACATCTCCGGCACGGTGACTGACGCTGCGGACGGGCATCCGCTCGCCGGCGCGCGGGTCGAGGCCGGCGGATCGTCGGCCAACACCGACGCGCAGGGGCACTACGACCTGATGCTGCTGGCCGGCAGTTACGACATGACCGTGTCGGCATACGGTTACGGCCACGATGCCACCACCGGTGTCACGGTCACCGACGGAGGGAACACCACCCACGACTTCACCCTGACCGTGCAGCCCATGGTCACCCTCAGCGGCACGGTCACCGACGGTTCCGGTCACCACTGGCCGCTCTACGCCAAGGTCGAGGCGCCCGGCACCCCGCTCAGCGCGGTGTACACCGATCCGTTCACCGGCAACTACCAGCTCACCGTGCCGGCCAACTCCACCTACACCCTCCAGGTGGTCGCCAGGTACCCGGACTACCGAACAATCAACGTCCAGGCCCAGGTCGGCGCCGGAAACGCCACCGTCGACGCCGCGGTGCCTGTCAATTCGGTGGCCTGCACCGCCGCGGGATACGCCTACGCCTACGACGGCCTGGCCACCGAGCCGTTCGACGGTGCCACCGCGCCCACGGGTTGGACGGTGACCGACAGCACCGGTGGGGGCCCCTGGGCGTTCAACAACCCGAACGGCCATGACAACCTCACCGGCGGCACCGGCAACTTCGCCATCGTGGACAGCGACTTCTACGGTTCAGCCGCCGTCCAGGACACCAGTCTGGTCACACCTCCGGTCGATCTCGCCGGGGTGAGCACCCCGTCGATCGGATTCAACAGCGACTACGAGCCCTTCCTCGACTCGGTTGGCGACGTCGACCTGAGCCTCGACGGTGGCACCACGTGGACGACCGTCTGGCACCACACGCAGGACGCACTGGTCGGTCCGCGATTCGAGGTCATCCCCATCCCGCAGGCTGCCGGACAGTCAAACGTACGGGTGCGGTTCCACTACACCGACGCGTGGGGCTTCTGGTGGCAGATCGACAACGTCCACGTTGGTCTGCGTCGCTGCGCACCGCTGCCCGGCGGGCTGGTGGCCGGACAGGTCGTCGACGCCAACACCGGAAACACCATGACCGGTGCCGTGGTGACCAGCGGCGACCAGCCGACCACGACGGCCACCTCGACGGCCACCCCGGATGACCCGAACCTCGGCGACGCCTTCTACTGGATGTTCTCCTCGCTGACCGGACCGCACCCGTTCACCGCATCGCTGTCGCCGTCGGCCTACCTGGACGGGACCGCGTCGGTGAACGTGGTCGCGGACGCGGTGACCAGGGCTGACCTCGGGCTGAGGGCCGGCCACGTGGTGGTCACCTCCGGTGCGGTCTCCGCGGCCCAGACTCTGGACACGACCACCACGCACCCGGTGACGTTCTCCAACGACGGCACCGCGCCGGTGAACGTCACACTGTCGGAAACCGGTGGGGGATCGGGCGTGCTGGCCGACCAGGGTGCCCCGTTGCACCAGATCACCGGCACCTTCACCCCGTACCGCGTGGGCACGGTCCCCGGTGGGGGCGCCGTCCCACCTGACGCCAGTACCACCGCGGCACCGTGGACGGCCCTCACCGACTACCCGACACCGGTGATGGACAACGCGGTGGCCACCGCCGACGACGGCAGGGTGTACTCGTTCGGTGGGGTGAACGGCACCGTTGGCCCGGCCAGCAGCGCGGTCTACAACCCCTCGACGCAGACCTGGTCGGCGATCACGGAGATGTCGACAAGGCGGGACGGGGCAGGGGTCGGTTACCTGGGCGGCAGGTTCTATGTCGTCGGCGGTTGGGACGTCACCACCGGAGTCCCGGTGGCCTCGACGGAGATCTACGATCCGGCGACCGGCACCTGGTCGACCGGGGCCAGCAACCCGAAGCCGCACGCCGCCAGCGCGGTGTCGATGGTCGGTGGCAAGCTCTACGTCGTCGGTGGTTGTGACGCTGCGTCGTGCGGCTCGACCGACGTGATGGTCTACAACCCGACCACCAACACCTGGAGCCAGGCTGCCGCGTACCCGCAGCCCACCTCATGGGAGGCCTGCGGCGCCATCGCGGGCAAGGTTTACTGCGCCGGGGGTATCTCCGGCACCGTCGACACCCGGAAGGGCTACGCCTACAACCCCGCCACCAACAGCTGGTCGGCGATCCCGGACCTGCCCGTCGACCTGTGGGCGATGGGTTCGGCCGGAGTCAACGGCATGCTGGTCACATCCGGTGGGGTGACCAACGGCACCACCACGGCCACCAACCAGAACTACGCCTTCGACCCGAAGGCCGGGGCGTGGACCACGGCCCCAAACTCGAACAACGCCGTCTACCGGGCCGGCAGCGCCTGCGGGTTCACCTCCGTCGGCGGTTCGGCCGGTGGTTTCAACGCCATCGCCCAGAGCGAGTTGCTGCCCGGACTGGACAGGTGCGACGGCACCACGGACGTGACCTGGCTGTCGGTTGACAGCACCGCGTTCACCATCCAGCCTGGAGCCAGCGTGACGGTCAACGCCACCCTGGATGCCGGGGTTGCCACGGTGACCCAGCCGGTCGACTACACCGGCAAGCTGGCCGTGGCGACCAACTCGCCCTACCAGGTCACCCCGGTCGACGTGACGATGTCGGTCGGCGCTCCCGGAACATGGTCGTTGGTCATCGGCAACGTGCTGGGAATCGACTGCTCCGGGAACTTCGTCTCGTTGCCCGGGGCGACCATCGACGCCGTCCTCAACAGCTCCACCTTCACAATGAGGACCGACGTGGCCGCCAGCTACGGCCTGTGGCTGGCCGACCCCAACGGCACGCTGACGGTCACCGCATCCAAGGACGGCTGGCAGACCGGAAGTGTCTCGACGGAGGTCCAACCCGGCGAGCTCATCATCACCATCTTCCTGACCACCCAGAACAGTTGCCCGTGAGGCGGCTGAGTACCTCGCGGACAACCGACGGGAGACGCTGACACAAGGTGGCCCGCCCTCGAACCCACGGTCCGGGGGCGGGCCACCTTGTCTGCCCTGGAGGGTGGCCGCCCTGCCACGAGCCGCCACCGAACTGTCGGCACGCGCGGTTCAGCGCCACCAGCGGCGGATCCGGCTGAACGTGTACAGAGCGATCAGGACCAGTCCGATCACCACCACCCCGTAGGTGGTCACCCCGTCGTGGTACAGCCGGTAGATCCTGTCCGCAGCCCCACCGACGACCAGCAACACCACGACCACGAGCAGTGGCCACCACACCACCGAGCCTCGTGTCCCGGCCCCGACCCGGTTCCGTCGTCTGCGCATGGCTGGCGCCTCCTGGTCGCGGTGGATCGTCATCGGTTGTCGCGCTCACCCATCATGCCGACGTCGGCGGGTAGCGGGTGTGCCCACGGGCAGCCGACTCAGCGTTCCCGCCAGATCAGGACCAATGCGCAGTCGTCGTCCACCCGCACCGCCGCGGTGTCGAGCAGGTAGTGGGCACCGCCGCCGAACCCGCCCCGGGCCACCAGCCGCTCGGACTGGCCGAGCAACCGGTCGATGCCGACGTCAACGTCACGGCCGGCTCCCTCGACCACCCCGTCGGTGTACAACAGCAGCGCGTCGCCGGGGCGCAGTTGGCCGGTGTCCGGCCGGAACGACACATCCGGGCGCACCCCGAGCAGCGGGCCGCTGCTGCGGGACAGCCGCCAGGTGCCACTGCCAGCCCCGTAGTGCGCAGCCGGCGGGTGGCCCGCCGACTCCATCCGGTACTCGCCGGTCACCAGGTCCAGCCTCAGGTACACGGCGCTGGCGAATCCGCCACCCCATCGCTGCCGCAGCAGGTACCGGTTCGCCTCTGGTAGGAACCGTTCGGAGGGCACCGCGCCGAGCAGGCCGCCCATCGCGCCGGACAGCAGCAACGCCCTGGTTCCCGCGCCGACGCCCTTGCCCGAGACGTCCACCAGGGCCAGTTCCAGCAACCGCACCGAGCCGTACTCCAACAGGCTGGACACCATGAAATCCCCGGCGAAACTGGCACCGTAGGCGGGGCGGAGTTCGGACTCCGCCCGCCAGTTCGGGGGCAGGGCCGGCAGTTCCCCCTGGATGCCGAGCCGATCACGCAGTTCCAACAGGATTATGTCAGGCCGCGAGCCGTGCACCCCGAGCGGCTCACGACGCCGGGCCAGTTCGCCGGCCACCACAGCCGCCGCACCAAGGGTGAGCAGGGACGCGGCCGGCGGCTGCGTCATCCGGGGCCACACCACCACCGCGGCCAACACCACCATGCCGGCGGCCACGCCGATCAGGGTCCGGATCACCCAGGCTGGCAGCAGCAGGCCGCCGAGCAGCAACGGCACGCTCAACCCGGTGGGCAGGGGCAACCCGGCCGGCCAGCGGACCGACGCGAGAGCGAGTACGACCGAAAGCGACACCAGCGCCGCCAGCGCGACAGCGTCCCCGGTCCGGCGACGAGGGTGCCGCGCGCGCGGGGTCAGGCGGGCGAACGGACGAACGGGCATGGTGGCGCGACCCTAGCCCGCGCCCGGCCCCGGGCCTGGGAACGTGCCGGGGAAATCGCCTCGCGCGGGTCGCGCGAACCCGGTACACAGAGTGATATGAGCAGCGATGCCGCAGCGGCCATCCGCCAGATATCCACCCAGGAGTTCCCGGAGTTCTATCGGACCCTGCTGGATGCCTTCGGGGCGGACGTGCGGGACAGCGACCGGGTCGCGGAGCTGGCCGTCTTCGAGCCGGAACGGAGTCTTGCGGCTTTCGACGACGACCTGATCGTGGCCACCGCAGGGGCATACACCCGACAGCTGACCCTGCCGGGTCGCACCGTGCCGGTGGCGGCTGTGACCCTGGTCGGGGTCGCGCCGACGCACCGGCGCCGGGGCCTGCTGACCGCCATGATGCGCCGGCAACTCACCGAAGTGTTCGAGGCGCGACGCGAGCCGGTGGCGGCACTGTGGGCGTCCGAGGCCTCTATCTACGGCCGGTTCGGCTACGGGTTGGCCGCCCGCCACGCGGTGCTCACCGGACACACCCGACGGATGGGCCTGCGCCCGGCCACCGACCCGGGCTCGGTCCGGATCCGACAGGTCACCGTGGCCGAGGTGCCCATGCTCGTGGGTGGTATGCGGGAACGGCTGCGCCAGCGCACCGTCGGGTGGTTGGACCGGCCGGGCCGGTGGTGGGAGAACCAGACCGCGGACCCCGAGCACCGGCGCGGGGCCGCCGGTTTGCTGCGTGCGGTGGTGTGCGAGCAGGCCGACGGCGAGATCGAGGGGTACGCGCTGTACCGGATCAGGGCAGACTGGCAGCCCTCCGAACCGAACCACACGGTGGAGGTACGGGACCTGGCCGCCGCCACGCCTGCGGCCTACGCGGCGGTGTGGTCATTTCTCCTCAACCTGGACCTGGTCCGCCTGGTCCGTGCGCCGTACCGGCCGCTGGACGAACCACTACAGCACCTGGTGACCGACGCCAGATCGGTGGAGCTGGCACTCGCGGACAACCTGTGGGTGCGCACCGTGGATGTGGGCGGGGCGCTGGCGGCGCGCTGCTACGCCCGCGAGGTGGACGTGGTCCTCGACGTGGCCGACGACTTCTGCCCGTGGAACACCGGTCGGTGGCGGTTGACCGGAGGGCCCGAGGGCGCCGCATGCTCCCGCACGGTCGACGCGGCCGACCTGGCGCTGACCAGCACGGAACTGGGTGCCCTCCTGCTCGGCGGCACGTCCCTGGCGGTGCTCACCATGGCCGGGCGAGTGCGGGAGCTGAGCCGTGGAGCGATGACCGCGGTCGGCGGCGCATTCGCCACCGACCGTGCCCCATGGTGTCCGGAGGTCTTCTGAGCGCACCGCGCACCGGCGCCGGCAGGGAATCCAGAGCCCTCCGACTGCCATCCAGAGCAGCCAAAGCAGGTAAAGCTGGTTGAAAGTCTTTTCTCGAGCAGTTCGGAGGACGTTGGGCCACGCTGAGGCCATCCGGTCAACGGCGCCCTGCGATCGCGACGACCAGCTACCGGGGCTGACAGGTCGGACACCAGTACAGCCTGCGGCCACCGAACTGTTCCATCCGCACCGGTGTGCCGCACACCAGGCAGCCGAGACCGGTCCGCCGGTACACGTACACCTCCCCACCGTGGCGGTCCTGGCGGGGCGGACGACCCTGGGCCTCAGGCGAGTGTTCCGGACGAACGGTGTCGATCCGCCCCGCACACACCCCAGCAGCCATCAAAGCCACGAGGTCGTTCCACACCGCGTCCCAGCGCGCACGGGACAGATCCCGGCCCGAAGTGTGTGGCTCGATCGCCTGCCGAAAGAGCACCTCCGCGCGGTACACGTTGCCCACGCCGGCGACGACCGACTGGTCGAGCAACAGGGCGGCGATCGGGGCGCGGCTGCCGGCGATCCGGTGCCAGGCGCGTTCTCCATCCTCGCCCGCGCGCAACGGGTCCGGCCCCAACCGCAGGTGTAACGCGGCGACCTCGTCAGGGCCGAGCAGCTCACAGGTGTGCGGACCGCGCAGGTCAGCCCAGTGCTGGCCGGCGAGCAGGCGCAGCCGTACCGTGCCGCCCGGCGCCGGTGGCGGCAGCTCGCCCACCTCGAACCTCCCGTACAGACCCAGGTGAACATGTAGCCAGATCTGGCCGTGGTAGGCATGCAACAGGTGTTTGCCGTGCGCTTCGGCGTGGTCGAGGATCAGGCCGGTCAGTCTGGCCGCACCCTGCTCGAACCTGCCCTGCGGGCTGGCCGCACACACCGGGACGCCGGCGAACAGCCGGCTGTGGGCCAGGGCGAGACGGTGGATGATGTGGCCCTCGGGCACCGTGGTTTCCTTCCTTCTTGCGGCCGCCGCGACATGAGGAGGCGAGCGTGACCGACGACCAACCCAGGTTCGCCCGCCGCCGGGTGCGGCGGGACCGTCCCCGTCGGTCCGGGCGGCCCGAGTACCGATCCGGAGGGTCACAGCCGGGCGAGGTGCCAGCCGACGACACCGAAACCGACCGGACACCCACCGCCCAGGCCTCCCCCGACCGGCCCCGGCGGGACGGGCCCGCACCGCCCGTGCCGGTGCCGCCGACCCTGCCACGTCGGTCCCCGTCGGTGGACACCCACCCGGTTCGGCAACCCAGGCCGGCCCAGCGCCCCCGCCGGGACACCGACCGGGGTGAACGAGGTGAACGGGGTCTGCGTGGGTTGGTCGGTTCGGGTCCCTCGCAGGTTGGCGTCTCCGGAGCGCTACGGGCTCGTGACGCGGCGCGCCCAACCGCCGCGGACCTGCGTGCCGCCGAGGCGGAACTGGTGGTGGTGCGCCGGCACTACGTTCCCCCGGACCAGTTCCCGCAGCCCGCACCATCCGGCCCGGCGGTGAGTCGGTCGGGTCACTCCGACGGCAAGGCCTCGGAGGATTCGTAGGAGCTGACCATGCCGATCCTTCGGGTGTGCCTGGGCGCGCGGGTGAACGGGGTCGCCACGAACACCTCGACGAACCTGGTGGCCTCGGCGACCGAATGCATGCGGGCACCGACACCGACCACGTTGGCGTCGTTGTGTTCACGGGCCAGACGAGCCGTCTCCTCGCTCCACGCCAGAGCAGCCCGCACGCCCTTCACCTTGTTGGCTGCGATCTGTTCGCCGTTGCCCGACCCACCGACAACGACACCAAGACTGTCCGGGTCTGCCGCCACCCGTTCGGCGGTGGCCAGACAGTACGGCGGGTAGTCGTCGTCAGGGTCCAGGCTGGCCGGGCCACAGTCCACCGGTTCGTGCCCCAGCGCCTGGAGTCTGTCGACCAGGTGGGCCTTGAGTTCGAAGCCGGCATGGTCCGAGCCGAGGTAGACACGCATGCTGGGCAGTGTGTCAGGTGCCGCCGGTTCCCGGCCGCGGGGTCATCCCGTCGAACAGCGGAAGGTGAAGCTGCCATCGGGGTTGGGTCGCAGCTCGTGTACCCGCGTCACCGCGGAGACGTCCAGCGGGCCGTACAGGTGCGGGAACTCCTCGCCGTCCTCGGCGGCCTCCATCCGCACCGGAGCGTCCATCCGTTGCGGATCCACCTCCAGGACCACCAGTCCACGCTGTCCGCGATATCGGGCGTTCGCGACCCGTTCCACCTGATCTTTCAGGCTGAAGTGGATATATCCATCGCTTTCCAACGTGTCACCTCGTAGGTATCCGTCCCACCGGGACGCCCGCCAGGAGACTGCGTCGGTGATGTGGAAGATTCGCTCCATCGGATGACCATACGAGTGTTCGGCTGCAACGGCGGGGCGCCGACCGGCCCGTCGTGGACGGGTGCCCCGGCGACGTGGACAAACAGCCAGACCACGCCGCCGGGATCGAGGTGACGACCGGCTCTGTCGAACCCCCTCGGTCGCCCCTCGGTCGAACTGGTCAGTCGAACCCGGTCAGTCGAACCTGGGACGCTCGGTCCTGGTCCGCTTCAGTTCGTAGAAGTACGGGTAGCCGGCCAGCAGTCTCGCGCCGTCCCAGATCCGGCCAGCCTCCTCTCCACGGGGAATGCGGGACAGCACCGGGCCGAAGAACGCCACCCCGTCAACGTGGATGACCGGGGTACCCACGTCCATGCCGACCGGTCCCATGCCGGCCTGGTGGGACTCCCTCAGCGCCTCGTCACACGAGTCGTCGGTCATCGCGTCGGCCAGGTTGGTCGGAACGCCTGCCTCGGCCAGCGCCGACTCCACCATGTCGCGGCCCAGGCCGGCATCCTGCTGGTGGATCCGGGTGCCCATGGCCGTGTAAACGGAGGCCAGCGTGTCAGCGCCGTACTTCTGCTCGACCGCGATGCAGGTCCGAACCGGGCCCCAGGCACGGTCCATGAGGTCGCGGTATCCCTCTGGCAGGTCCCGTCCCTCGTTCAGCACGGCCAGGGACATGACATGGAAGCGCGGTTCGATGTCGCGGACCCGCGCCACCTCGAGGACCCAGCGCGAGGTGATCCACGCCCAGGGACAGGCGGGGTCAAACCAGAAATCCACCCGGGTGCGCTCGCTCACGGTTTCTCCTAACCATCTGATGCCTGACGCTTGATCCTTCAACAAGGAGAGCGCCGGCACCGTATCTCACATTCCCATCATTCGGCCCGGCCAGCCATCCTGAGGTCGGGCCACGACACCGAGGCGAGGGGGTGGGTGTCGAGCCGGGGATGGAGTGGGGACGGAGCGGTGTGGCGTGCCGACCAGCCGTGCCACACTGCGCAGGTTGCCATCGAGCAGGCAGAGGGTCAGGAAGCCGAGGCCGAACGACCCGCGACCGAGTAACCAGACGGAGCGATCAGAGGCCGAGCAACCCAAGCCGGACGATCTGAAGGAGTTGACCTGCGTGCCCACGCCCAACCTCACCCGCAATGACGCCAGGAGGCGGGCCGAACTGATCGACGTCGTGTCCTACGACGTCGAACTGGACCTGACGGACGGAGGTGGAAAACCCGGGACCCGGACCTTCCACTCGCGCACCACCGTGCGGTTCACATGTACCGCGCCGGGGGCTGCCACGTTCATCGATCTGGTCGCCGACAACATCCGCGAGGCGTCACTGAACGGTACGTCGGTCGACGTGTCGGGTTACCTGCCCGAGGGGGGAATCAGGCTGACCGGGCTCGCCGCGGACAACGAACTCGTGGTTGACGCCGACTGTCTCTACACCAACACCGGCGAGGGTCTGCACCGGTTCGTCGACCCGGTCGACGACGAGGTGTACCTGTACACCCAGTTCGAGACCGCCGACGCCAAGCGGATGTTCACCTGCTTCGACCAGCCTGACCTCAAGGCGGTGTTCACCTTCCGGGTGATCGCACCGAACACCTGGCAGGTGGTTTCCAACGGGCGGGTCGAGTCGGTGCAGGACACCCCCACCGGCGCCCGGCTGTTCCGGTTCACCACCACCCCCCGGCTTTCGACGTACATCACCGCGGTGGTCGCCGGGCCATACCACCGGGTGACCGGTCACCATGATGGCATCGATCTGGGCGTCTACTGCCGGCGCAGCCTGGCCGAACACCTGGACGCCGAGGCGATCCTCGAGGTGACCAGGCAGGGCTTCGACTGGTACCACGATGCGTTCGACTATCGGTATCCGTTCGACAAGTACGACCAACTGTTCGTGCCGGAGTTCAACGTCGGCGCGATGGAGAACGCTGGCTGCGTGACCTTCTCCGAGCGGTACATCTTCCGGTCCAGAGTCACCGACGCCGCCTACCAACGGCGGGCCGAGACGGTCCTGCACGAGATGGCGCACATGTGGTTCGGCGACCTGGTGACCATGCGCTGGTGGGACGACCTGTGGTTGAACGAGTCATTCGCCAGCTTCGCCAGCGCGCTCTGTCAGAGCCAGGCCACCCGCTGGACCTGGGCTTGGACGACGTTCGCCAACGTCGAGAAGAGCTGGGCCTGTTGGCAGGACCAACTGCCGTCCACCCACCCGATCGTCGCCGACATCCCCGACATCGAAGCAGTCAAGGTGAACTTTGACGGGATCACCTACGCCAAGGGCGCCAGCGTACTCAAGCAGCTCGCCGCCTACGTCGGCACCGAGGCATTCCTCGACTCGATGAAGGTGTACTTCCGCCGACACGAGTACGGCAACACCACGCTGACCGACCTGCTCCGCGCCTGCGCCGAGGTGTCCGGTCGGGACCTGTCCGACTGGTCCGGACAGTGGCTGCGCACCGCGGGGATCAACACCATCAAGGCGGACCTCGAGGTGGACCAGGACGGCCGGTTCACCTCGGTCGCACTGCTGCAGGACGCACCCGGCGAGTACAACGTGCTGCGCGACCACCGGCTGGCCATCGGGCTGTACTCCGGCACGCCGCTGCGACGGACCGGGCGGGTGGAACTGGACGTGTCCGGTCCTCGCACCGAGGTTCCCGACCTGGTTGGTGTCTCCCAACCCGACCTGCTGATGGTCAACGACGACGACCTGACCTACACCAAGCTGCGGCTGGACGACCGCTCGCTGGCCACCGTCCGGGACCGCATCAGTGAGTTGGCCGACTCACTGCCCCGGGCCCTTGGCTGGTCAGCCGCATGGGAGATGACCCGCGACGGTGCGATGGCCGCCCGTGACTACGTCGCCCTGGTGCTCACCGGTGGCGAGCGGGAGACCGACATCGGGCTCACCCAGTCACTACTCCGGCACTCGATCGAGGCGCTCGACCGGTTCGCCGACCCGGTATGGGCTCCCACTGGCCTGCGACGGTTGGCCGAGCGGGCCACCCTGGTGATGCGCGCCGCGGAACCAGGCAGTGACGGCCAGTTGGCCTGGGCCCATGCACTGTGCGCCGCCGCCCGTACGGACGAACATGTCGCGGTGGTGCGCGGACTACTGGACGGGTCGGTGGTTGTCGACGGGCTGCGGGTGGACACCGAACTGCGCTGGACGCTGTTGCACACACTCGTCGCGCTGGGCGCGGCCACCGACGCGCAGATCGACGCCGAGTTGGACCGCGACCCCACCTCCACCGGACAACGTCGCGCCGCCACCGCGCGGGCGCTGCGACCCACCGCCGAGGCCAAGGCCGAGGCGTGGCGACTGGCCACCGAGGACGACGATCTGCCCAACGCGATGCAGGCCGCGGTGATCGCGGGATTCGGGCACCCAACGCAACTGACCCTGCTGGAACCCTACGTCGACCGATACTTCGACACCGTGGGCAAGGTGTGGGAGCGGCGTTCCAGCGAGAGCGCCCAGCGGGTCGTCACCGGCCTGTACCCGTCTGTGGTGGCTGGGTCCACGGTGGACCAGACCGACCAGTTCCTGGCTGGCGACGTGCCCGGCGCGCTGCGTCGCCTGGTGCTCGAGCAGCGGGACGAGGTGGTGCGGGCACTGCGCGCCCGCCGGTGTGACGCTGCCGCGTCGAACTGAACCAGGCGCGG
>DATCXL010000710.1:0-8557 GCA_036565825.1 Mycobacteriales bacterium | reverse complement strand
GGCGGCATTGTTTCGGTATGCGCGAAGGCGCGGCATTGCGGCTCCCTGTGGTTTTCGCGGCGGCAGGGGCGGATCTGTCGTGGTGACGGTTGATCGGTGTTGAGGTGGTGGGCACGACAATGCGCCCCGGCCCGTAACCCGTCTACCTTCCACATGTCGATCATGAAAACCACAGCGCCGGGTCAGGTTTTAGTCATTTTTCATCATATTTCTCTTCGGAGACCGGACCTGGGTATCGTCCGTGGCCTTCCGGTCGGTGGACGTTCAGGCTCGATTCGGACGGCCCGAGCGGGTAGAACAGCGGCACCGGCCCGCCGGGAGGTGCCCATGACGTTCTCGATTGTCGGCTTCGACGAACCGACCCGTTCGTGGGGCGTGGCGGTGGCCTCGAAGTTCCTCGCTGTGGGCGCACTGGTTCCCTGGGGCCGTGCCGAGGTCGGTGCGATCGCCACCCAGGCCGCGGTGAACATGGCCTACGGGCCGGCCGGGCTGGCCCTGCTGGAGGCCGGTGCGAGCGCCGAGATGGTGGTAGCCCGGATGATCCAGGCCGACGCCGGCCGGGAACACCGGCAGATCGGTGTGGTGGACGCTCACGGCCGAGCGGCGACGTTCACCGGTTCGGGCTGCCTGGACTGGGCCGGCGGGGTGGCCATGCCCGGGCTGGCCGTGCAGGGCAACATCCTCACCGGGCCCGAGGTGATCACCGCCGTGGTGGACGGGTACCGAACCGCACCTGGTGCGCTGGCGCACCGGTTGGTCGCGGCGCTGGCAGCCGGCGACTCGGCCGGCGGGGATGCCCGTGGCCGACAGGGTGCGGCGGTGCGGGTGTGGCGGCCGTGCGGGTCCTACGGCGGCACCCTGGACATCGCGGTGGATCTGCGGGTGGACGACCACGCCGACCCGGTCGGTGAACTGGTCCGCCTACTGGAACTGCACGACCTGTACTTCACCCGGCCCGACCCGGACTCGCTGCTACCGCTGGCCGGCGCGTTGGCCGCCGAGGTGACCGGTGCGCTGGAGCGGCTGGGTCACCACCCGGCCGGACCGGATGACCTGGACGCGGCGCTGGCCCGGTGGGCCGGCGTGGAGAACCTGGAGGAACGACTGGCCGCCGGGCGCATCGACCCGCAGGTGCTGGCGATCCTGCGCACCAGGGCCGGCCCCGCGGGGTAGCCAGGTTGGCGGGGCTGAACACCTTGCCCAGGAGACGAACTCCGGGACGCTGGTGCGGTGGTCGTCGCCGACCGGCAGACGGATCCGCCGGTGGCCTGACAGGCTGTCGGCATGACCGAGCACCGCATCGACCCGGCGTTCGTCGGCGACGAGCGCACCATGCTGACGTCCTTTCTGGACTATCACCGCGCCACTCTGGCCCTCAAGTGCGAGGGCCTGGACACCGAGCAACTCCGGCGGCGCGCGGTTCCACCGTCCGCGATGTCGTTACTGGGCCTGGTCCGTCATCTCGCCGACGTGGAACGGAACTGGTTCCGCCGGGTGTTGGCCGGCGAGGACGCGCCGCCGCTGTTCTACTCGGCGGACGATCCAGACGGCGAGTTCGACCACGTCGACCAGGCCGACCCGGCGGAGGCGTTCACCTTCTGGCGGGACGAGTGCGCGCACGCCCGGGAGTTGGTCGCCGCGGCCGACTCGCTCGAGGTGACCGGTCTGCGGCGCGGTGAACCGGTGTCGTTGCGGTTCATCCTGGTGCACATGATCGAGGAGTACAGCCGGCACAACGGACACGCCGACCTGCTCCGGGAACGCATCGACGGCGTGGTGGGAGAGTAGATCCCGCCACGGACGGCGCCCACCGCGGAGCCGGGGCTGCGCCCCGGCGACGTCAGGAACCAGTCCGGGCAGACGGGCCGGAGACGGTCTGGCGCAGCCAGCCGGCGAACTCGCGCACCGGCGGCGCCACGCCGGCCTCCACCCGTTCCACCAGACCGAACTCCGGACCGGCCGGTGCCTGGCCACCCACCCGCAGCGGGACCAGCCCGGGGATTTCCAGCCGTGGCGCGAACGGCGGCCAGAACACCGCGATCACCCCCAACCCGGCGCGGGCCGCCAGGATGCGGGCCTGGATCCCGCTCACCTCCAGGGTCACCCGGTAGTCGGCCAGGCCGGCGTCGTGCAGGGCCCGGCCGTAGTACTCCCACTCGACCGTGTTCAGCGGCGCGGTGACCAACCCGGCCGCGCCCACGGCCGCGGCGGACGGATGGGTCTGGGTGGCCAGCGGGTGGTCCTCGGCCACGAAGAACACCACCCGACTCGCGTGCAGCGGGGTGTAGCGCAGGTCGTCGGGTGGGTGTCGGCGCATCACGTAGGCCAGGTCGATCTCGCGGGCCCGGGTGGCCTCGGCCATCCGTTGGCTGGTGCCGAACCGCAGCGACAACTCGATCCCGGGGTGGGCGCCGCGGTAGGGCACCACCACCCGGTCGAAGAAGAACGCCTGTTCGAACGCGATGCTGGCACCCAGTCGCACCCGGCCGGTCAGCCCGGCGCGCAGCGCGGCCAGTTCGGCGGCCAACTCGTCGACGTCGCGCAGGGTGCGGCGGGCCAACCGGTACAGCGCCTCACCCGTCGCGGTCGGGTACACCCGCCGACCCCGGTACACCAACAACCGGCCACCGAAGGTCTGTTCGAGTGCCCGGACATGGAACGACACGGTGGGCTGGCTGAGTCCGAGCAGGCGCCCGGCGGCCGAGTAGCCGCCCTGGTCGACCACCGCGGCGAACACCCGCAGTCGCAGCAGGGAGGCCTCCGGTGTCCCGGACGCCGGAGGCGTTCCGGACGCCCTGGGCGTCCCTGAGGGCTCAACCATCCGGTACCCCGGATTCCATAGAGCGATTCGATCGGACCATCGGCTGTGCTGTCTTGCCCGGTTCTTCCGGACAACCGTACGTTCAAACCGGAGACAGGGAGGTGCCAGCGCCATGACATCGCAGACCGAGGCCCGACGTATTCGGGTCGTCCCGCACTTCATGCGACTGCACGAATGGATCGCCGTGCAGGAAGGCTACTTCCAGGACGAGGGCCTGGAACCCGAGATGCTGACCGAGGCGATGCACTCGGTGTCCAGCCACAGTGGAGACCCCTACCTGCAACGGCCGCAGGACCGGGTCTTCGTCGAGGAGGTGGCCAACTCCGCCTGCGCCTGGGGTTCGGTGTGCAACGCCGGCGCCGGCCTCGGAAAGTTCGTCCCGGACCTGTACGGGGTGGCGCGGTTCGCCATCTTCGTCGCGCCAGGATCGAGCATCACCCGCCTGCACGAGTTGCGGGACGTCCCGGTGGGGGTCGGCATCATGGCCGGCAGCCACTTCACCACGCTGACCACGCTGGAGCAGGTGCTACCCGTGGAGCGGGTGAAGGTGGTGCACACCGGGGGCCCGGGCCGGCGCCTGACCGCCCTGCTCGAGGGCGAGATCCAGGCCGCCAACCTACTCGATCCGGAGATCGCGATCGCCGAGGCCAGGGGGCTGCGCAAGCTGGCCCAGGGCGAGTTCCGGACCCTGTTCTGGGTGTCGGCGTCGATGGGAACCGACACGCTCAACGCGTACTTCCGCGCGCTGCGGCGGGCCGACGAACGGCTACGTGTCAACCCGTCGGCGTTCTGGCACCTGTGGCAGCGCAACGTGCCGCCGACGTTGGCCGGCGAGTACGACTACAGCACCTTCGGGCTGGGCGAGTTGCTGGTGTTCGAGCCCTTCGACGCCGACATGATTGCCGAGACGGTCCGGCACGCCGACCGGTGGAACCTGCGCAGCCATGTCCAGCACGACGTCGCCAACACCGTGGTGTCGGTCTCGGTGTGACCGTGGCCGGCCGACTCGGCGGGGTCGACGGTGGTCAGCACGCGCCGGTGCCGCGGAACACCGCGCCCGCGGTACGCAGCAGGATCAGAAGATCCAGTCCGATCGACCAGTTCTGCACGTAGTACAGGTCCAGCCGGACGGTCTCGGGCCAGCTCAGCCGAGACCGCCCGGAGACCTGCCACAGACCGGTGATGCCCGGTCGGACCAGCAGCCGCATCCGCGCGTCACCGGTGAGGTCACTGTCGACAACCGGCAGCGGTCGCGGCCCGACCAGCGACATCTGGCCGCGCAGCACGTTGAGGAGCTGTGGCAGTTCGTCGATCGAGGTGCGTCGGAGCAGCCGGCCAAGTGGGGTGACCCGCGGATCATCCCTGATCTTGAACAGCAGCCCGTCCGACTCGTTGCGGTGGGCCAGGTCTGCCAGCCGCGCCTCGGCGTCGGGATACATGGTGCGGAACTTGTACATCCGGAACCGCTCACCGCCCCGGCCGCACCTTGACTGGCCGAACAGGGCCGGTCCCGTGCTGGACAGGCGTATCGCGGCCACCACGGCGAGCAGCAGCGGACAGAGCAGCAGTAGGGCCAGCCCGGCCAGGGTCCGGTCCAACGCGCCCTTGGCCAGCCATCGCCCGCCGGTGAACTCCGGCGGGTCGACGTGCGACGTGCTCGGTGACGAGGTCGTGGTCATCGATCCCCCGTGGTGCGACCGCCGGGGCCAGTCGGTCCCATGCGCCCGTCCGGTCGGCTGTCTCGAGCGTGACTGTCCTGAGCGGATCGTGATCGTATCGCGACTCTCCGTCGAGAGAGCGCAACCACGGACCTGGTCTCAACTACAGTTCGCCTCCGTATGGGTGCATTCCTCGAAGGATGCACACGGTATTGCCGGCAACGGGGGTTCTGATGGTCATGCGCGTGATGGTGACCGGTGGCGCCGGCTTCCTTGGCTCACACCTGTGTGAACGGTTGCTCGCGTCGGGCTGTGATGTGGTGTGCCTGGACAACCTGAGCACCGGGTCGGTGGACAACGTCAGCAGACTGCTGGGCACGCCCGGCTTCCGCCTGCTGCATGCCGATGTGACGGAGTTTCCCCCGGTGCCCGGTCCGGTTGACGCGGTGATGCATCTGGCCTCACCGGCGTCTCCTGTGGACTACCTACGGATGCCGGTCGCCACGCTGCGGGCCGGCTCGGTCGGAACGCTGCACGCACTGGACCTGGCCAGGGAGAGGAGGGCCAGGTTCGTACTGGCGTCCACATCGGAGACCTACGGCGATCCCCAGGTACATCCGCAGAGTGAGTCCTACTGGGGCCACGTGAATCCGGTCGGACCGCGCGGGGTGTACGACGAGGCGAAGCGGTTCGCCGAAGCCGCCACCATGGCCTACCGGCGGGTGTACGGCCTGGACACCGGAATCGTGCGGATCTTCAACACGTTCGGCCCCCGGATGCGGCCGGACGACGGCCGCGCGATCCCCACCTTCATCCGGCAGGCGCTGGTCGGGCAGCCGATCACGGTGACCGGACAGGGAAGCCAGACCCGGTCGATCTGTTACGTCGACGACCTCGTCGACGGTCTGGTCCGACTGTTGCACTCGCCGCTGGCCGGCCCGGTGAACCTGGGCAACCCGCACGAGATCAGCATCCTCGACCTGGCCCGGTGGATACGTGACCTGGCCGGGTCGTCCGCACCCATCACCTACATTCCGCGCCCACAGGACGACCCCACCGTGCGCCGCCCGGACATCACTCTGGCGCGCACCGAACTTGGCTGGTCGCCGCGGACTCCGGTCGCCGACGCGCTGGGCCACACCATCGCCTGGTTCCGTCGACTTCTGGGCGTGGCCGAGGTGCTGCCACGGGTGGCCGGGCCGCAACCGCTGCAGCCGCCGCAACCAGTTGGCGTCGACAGCAACATCAACACCGGCATCAACACCGGCATCAACACCGGCATCGGTACCGGCATCGGTACCGGCACCGACGAGTTGGTGGGCGCGTCGTGACAGAGCCCGTGCCCGAGTCCGTGCCCGAGCCGGTGATCGAGCCCGTCGTCGGGCGTGCGATCAGTGTGGTCGGCATCTACTACGCCCCGGACTCCACCGGAATCGCCCCCTACACCACCGATCTGTGCCAGACCCTGGCCGGACAGGGTGCCCGGGTGGAGGCGATAACCGGGTTCCCACACTATCCACGATGGACCCTCGATGCCGCCGACCGGTTCCGGCTGGTCAGGCGGGAGAACCGGTCAGGTGTCCGGTTGACCCGGGTACGCCATCTGGTACCCAGGCGCCAGGACGTGGTCCGACGCGGGTTGTACGAGCTGACCTTCTACGCGGGCAGCCGGTTGGCCGCACGTGGCCACCACCCCGACGTGGTCATCGGTGTCACACCGAACCTGGCCGGCGCGGCGACGGCGGGGAGGTTGGCCGACCGGTGCGGTGCGCCGCTGGGGATCGTGGTGCAGGACCTGGTCGGGCTGGCCGCCGCCCAGTCCGGCATCCGCGGCGGCCGTGGCATGGCCCGGCGGATCGCGTCCGTGGAGGCGCGCATCCTCCGCCGGGCCGACCGGGTCGCGGTGATCAGCGAGGCGTTCGTACCGCCGTTGGTTGACGCCGGTGTCCTGGAGGGACGCATCGTCCGGTTGCCCAACCACACCCACATAGAGCCGGCCGGACTCGCCGCGGCCGACGCCAGGCGGGTGCTCGGGTGGCCGACCGACCGGTGTCTGCTGGTGCACACCGGCAACATGGGCCTCAAACAGGGTCTGGACAACGTGGTCGAGGCGGCCCGGTTGGCCAGCGGCTGGCGGGACGACCTGCTGTTCGTGCTGGTCGGTGACGGCAGCACCCGTGACACCCTGCGCCGACGCGCCACCGGGCTGGACAACGTACTCATGGTCGACCCGCTGCCCGAGGAGAGTTACCCCCTGGCGCTGGCAGCGGCTGACTGCCTCCTGCTCAACGAACGGGCATCGGTGCTGAATATGTCCATGCCCAGCAAGCTCACCTCCTACCTGGCCGCCGGCCGCCCGATCGTCGCCGCCACCAACGCCCACGGCGCCACCGCCGCGGAACTGCGCCGTGCCGGTGCCGGTGTGGTGGTCGCCCCGGACCGTCCGGCCGACCTACTGGCAGCCGTGACCCGGCTGGTTGACGACCCCGACCGCGGCGCGACATACGGTCGAAACGGTCAGCGGTACGCCGCCGACCAACTGTCCGAACAGGCCGCCCACCGCAGGATCACCGAGTTCGTGCGCAACCTGTGCGAGCCCATGCGAAACCCCGTGCGAAACCCGTGAACTCCGCGCGAAATCCCGGATCACCCGGCGCGGTGAGTGACACCACGATCGACGCGGATCAGCCCACTGGCTCGGTCGCCTCCTGGTAGATCGATTCGAGTCGGTCCACGACCGCCGTTATGCCGAACCGCTCCAGGGCGGCCCGCCGCCCGTGCTCGCCGGCGGACACCAGCAGGTCGGGATCGTCGAGCAGTCGCCCGATCGCCGCGCCGATGCTGTCCGGATCGGACTCGCTCACCAGTCCGGCCCCGGAGTCGCGTACGTCCTGGGCAAGAGCGCAACAGTCCATCACCACCACCGGAGTCCCCACCGACATCGCCTCCAGGATGGTCATCCCGTACGGCTCGTCGGCCGACGGCAGCACGTGCACCGCCGCCCTGGCCAGCCAACGCAGCACCTCGGCATGCGGAAGCGGACCCAGGTAGGACACCGCGTCGGCCACACCGAGCGAACGGATACCGGCCCGTACCGCCGCCAGCCTGCCCTCGTCCGGACCGATGATCACGAACCGCGCGTCCGGAGCGGACCGGAGCACACGGGCCGCGGCCTGCACGAACAGTTCCGGCCGTTTGCGCGCATGCAGCCGGGCGGCGAACACCACCAGCCGTGGGTCTCGTCGCGCCGGTTCCAGGTCGACGGGCGGGACTCCGTTCGGCAGCCGGGTGGCCTGGTCGAGTCGGTTCCCGACCACCGCCTCCACATCGCGGCGTTCCCGCTCGGTCAGGCACAGCACGGCCTTCGCCCGTGCCAGCACCCGGCGCGTCACCAGCGCGTCGAACGGCCTGGCCAGCAGCCGGGTGGACGGGTCGATCATGCCGTTGCACTGGACCACCAGCGGCGTGCCCGTCGCCAGCGCGCCCAGCGCGAACGGCGTCGCGACCAGGTCCCGGCTCAGGTGCACGTGTACCAGGTCGGCGCCACCGACGGCCGCGCGGATCCTGCCCAGCAGCCCAGGGCTGACCAGACCGCTGAACCCGGCGCCGGGTAGCACCTGACGCACCGGTGCGGTCAGTACCGGCACACCCCCCATCATCGGTGGCATCGGGCGTTGGCGGCGTGCCCCGGCCACCAGCAGCACCCGGTGGCCGCGCTCGGTCAGTTCAGCGGTCAGGTTCAGCGCCACCTGTTGCGGGCCGCCGAACTCCCCGCTGGGCCCGCACAGGGTGACCACGTGCAGGATCTTCACAGCGTCTCCCTCTGTCGCGGCCGTGCCGGGACCGCGCTGCCGGGCACCAGCACGGTTCCCGCGGACACGTCGTGGCTCGCCGTCGTGTTCGCCGCCACCACCGCACCGGGGCCCACGGTCACTCCGGGTAGGACCACCGCACGCGCTCCGACCCAGCAGCCGTGGTCGAGCCGGATCGGTGCGTTCCGGTAACGGAAGTCGTCGGTCCGGTGGTCGTGGCTCCCGGTGCACAGCAGCGCGTCCTGTGAGACACACACGTCGGAGCC
>DATCXL010000678.1:0-3226 GCA_036565825.1 Mycobacteriales bacterium | reverse complement strand
CACCGCCTCGTCCGGCACCGGCTCCACCACCGCGTCGTCGTACACCACGGCCGACGGCGACTCCGACGAACCGGACGCCGCCGAGGCCTCGGAGTGCGCGCCACAGCCATAGTCGGCCGAGACCACCCGGCCGTCGGCCGGGGCGTACTCGTTGCCACATGCGCCGAACATCGCGCTGAGCGCCCCGGCCAGCGGCAGGTAGAACCCGCAGGTGCCGCACCGACCGGGTGCGTTACGGGCCATCGGCGTGTCCGGTCCGGCCTCGCCGTGGTACCAGCGTTCGGCGGCCTCCTGACGGCCGATCCGGGACATCACCCGGGGCCGGCCGAATCCCAGTTCCCAGCGGGCCGCCTCGATCTCCGGGTCACCGGAGTCGACATAGGCGGGCACCAGCCGGTCGTCGTCGGCCGAGGCGGGCAGGATGTCCCCCACGCCCAGGTCGCCCGGTCGCAGCCGCTCACTCCACGGCACCCACTCCGGTGCGAGCAGCGCGTCCGCCCCGGGCAGCATGACCACCTCGTCCACGGTGGCCACCCGCTGGCGCGACGCCCGGGCCACAGTCACCGCCCACCGCCACCCGACGTAACCGGGGACCAGTGAGGAGAAGTAGTGGGTGACCACCCGGTCACCTTCTGCCTGACAGCCCAGGTGCTCACCGACCTCGTCACCACCGACCTCACGGGCGGCCTGCAGGGCCAGTTCCGTCGCCGAGGTGCACAGGTTGTCGAGGGCGGGAGTGCGGGTGCGCTTGGGGGTCACCGAGGTCACCCGTCCATCATCGCGCACCTTCCGGTCGACCCGCAGCATCCATCACGAGCGGCGATCATCCAATCACCGAGGGCGGCCAGGGCCGCGGTAGGGCAGGATTGAACCCGTGGCACGGTCTGGACCCAAGGGCTCGCCGCCGGGACGCGGTCGGCGGTCCGAGCGGCCGTCCACGCCATCCCGCGGCGACCACCCGGCGCCCGGCCGAAGGCGTCCCGACCCCGGTTACCCATCGCCCCCGCGCAGGCCACCGTCGGTGGGCAGACTGCCCGGTCCGGCACCCGGGTTCGGTCACCGCCCAGAACCGGGCCGGGGCCTTCCGGCGGAGCTTCCGCCGGGGCTCGCGCCACCGGGAGGCGGACAGGACCCGCCGACCCGGCAGGACACCCGCCGCCACCCCGACCCGGCGTTTCCGTACCCGCGCAGGCTGACCGTCACCCGGGTTGCCGCCGCCCGCAGCCGGGAGTTGACCACCCGGGTGGTGCGCCGCATCGGCGCGGCCAGCCGAGCCGAGGGCGCCGGCGAATCAGGTCTGACCGGCCTGATCTGGACCAACGCCACCCAGGTGGCCGGCGACGCGATGATCGCGGTCTGCCTGGCCGGCACGATCTTCTTCTCCGCCGCGACGAACCAGCAGCGCACCAACGTCGCGATGTACCTGCTGATCACCATGGCCCCGTTCGCGCTGGTCGCACCGGTGCTCGGCCCGCTGCTGGACCGGATGCACCGCGGCCGGCGGCTGGCCCTGGCCGGCACCATGCTCGGCCGCGCGTTGCTCGCCTTGGTGATGGCCGCCAACTTCGACAACCTCGGCCTGTACCCGGCCGCGTTCGGCACCCTGGTGCTGTCCAAGGCCTACGGCGTACTCAAGGGCGCCTGTGTACCCCGGGTGTTGCCGGACCGGATGACCCTGGTGGCGGCCAATGCCCGGCTGTCGCTGTTCGGGCTCGGTGCGTCGCTCACCGCCGGTGGCCTGATCGGTGGGTTCATCAAACTGTCTGACAGCTACCCGTGGGCGCTGCGGATCACCATGTGCGTGTTCGCGGTGGGCGCGGTGCAGTCGCTGCGACTGCCCGCGCACGTGGACTCCTCGTACGGCGAGGACACCGCCACGATCCTGCGTCAGGTCGCCGGGCCGACCCGCCGACGGTGGCGGCGGGGCCCGCTGGGGGCTCGGGTGGTCATCGCGCTGCGGTCCGCCGGCGCGCTGCGCGGAATGTCTGGCTTCCTGACCATGTTCATGGCGTTCCTCATCCAGTCCCACCAACAGGGTGTCGCCGCGCTGCTGTCGCTGGGCGCGTTGGTCGGCGCGATCTCGGTCGGCAGTGTGGTCGGCACCGCGATGGGTGCCCGAATACGGCCCTCCACACCGGACGTGGTGGTGCCGGTCTGTGTCGGCGTGACCGCGGCGATGTGTGTGCTGGCCGCGGTGTCCTACAGCATCGTGACCGCGGTGCTGGTGGCACTGGCCGCCAGTGTGGCCAACAGCCTGGGCAAGCTCTGTCTGGACGCGATCATCCAGCACGAGGTCGCTGACACCCTGCGCGCGTCGGCGTTCGGACGGTCCGAGACGCTGCTGCAACTGTCCTGGGTGTTCGGCGGCGGGCTGGGTATCGCGCTGCCCTCCAACGGCCAGATCGGATTCACCGCGGCAGCGGTCGTGCTGTTCGCGGCCTTCGTTCTGGCGTTGACCAGCCGGCGGGGGCTGGACCGGGCCGAGGCCACCGGGCCCGGTAGTCTGGGCGCGACCGACCCACATCCGGCGGGCTGATGCCACCTCCCACCATCGCCCTGGTGGCCGGCGCTCTCCGTGCGGTCACCACCCACGGAGTTCACCGGACATCCTCCCGTCCGGCCGACCGTCCGGAGCCGTTCATGTCCGCTGGCCCACAGTCCGTCCACGGCGGTGAACCGACCGCCGGGACGCCGGGCCGGCTCCGGCCGGTCGGGTGCGCCCGACGTTGACCCGGATTCTCGCCGTCACCGCGGTGGCCGCCGAATGCGACGCCGTGCTGGCGGAACTACCGGCCGGCCCGTCCGTTCCGGTACTCGGCTACCAGGTGCGCCGCGCGCCCACCGGCGCCGGAGAGTTGACCTGTCTGGCCGCCGGGGTCGGCCCGGTGGCCGCGGCGGTCGGCGCGGCGAGTGTGCTCGCGGTTGACGGGCGGTTCGACGCGGTGTTGTCGGTGGGGGTGGGTGGCGGGTTCGCCGACCGCGCCCCGGTCGGTTCGCTGGTGGTCGCCGACCGGGTGGTACTCGCCGATCTGGGCGCGGACAGCCCGCGGGGTTTCCTGCCACTGGACGAACTCGGCCTGGGCCCGGTGACCATCGACCTGCCCGCCGACCGGGTCCGCGCGGCGGCGCGGCGGGTCGGCACGGTGACCAGCACCGCGGTGGGCCCGGTGCTTACCGTGTGCACCGCCACCGGCACCGACGAACGGGCCGCTCGGATGGTCGCCCG
>DATCXL010000666.1:0-3498 GCA_036565825.1 Mycobacteriales bacterium | reverse complement strand
CGACACCCGTACGCTTCGACACCCCGATACCCGGCGACCTGCTGTCGACCCTCACCTGGCGCAACATCCGAGGCAAAACCCGCAACCTGAAGTACGTCGTGGACGGCCGCCTGGAGCGTTCGGTCAGCCTCCAGGGCTTCTACCGACTCACCGCCGAGTCAGCCACCGCGCTGGCCAGGCTCGTCGACAGCGCCCAGCGAAACCGGGAAGCCGCACATGTAACTCGGTAAGGGCACGGGTGCCAGCTCTACCTGGTGATGCCGACCCCGGTCGACACCCCGTTCTTCGCTCACCACGACAGCCCCAACACGCGTTCGTGTCCGCGGCCGGTTCCTGCGGGGCGGCCGTGGCCCCTGCGGAGGAGGCCCCGACGGTGGCCGCGGCCCACGACGGTCCGTATCGCTCGGCGGTCCGTTGCTCGTGTAGGTCGCGGGCGGCAGTGTACGGGGACACCACGGATCCGGGGCGCGGACGCGCTCGGTGTGCATCCGGTTTTGGTTGTCGTGCCACGCAGGACCTGGCCGCGCAGACCGCGCTCGCGTGGCGACGCGACGGCAGCCTGGAGCCCACCCCGGAGTGCTCACGTGCAGAGCGAGTGTGTCGTTGTCCACAACATGCCCCACGCCGATGTCCGATGAAGTGAGGGCGGCCAGTTCTTCTGCGGCCCAGTGCCGCGACGTGCGTGCCGCTGCGGTATGGGCGTCCGCCGGGACGCCTTGTGCCGTCAACACATGCCTGCCCGGCACCCGGCGGGACAGCCAGGCGAACGAGACGGCCCTGCTTCCCGGTCCCCCTCCCGCACGCAACGGTCCCACAGGCGGTGCTCGCCACCACATCCTTTTCGGATGACCCGACCCCCGTCACCCCACCACAGGGTGAAGAGGCCGTTCACCGTTCAGACCCCGTATCGAGTTTTGATCAATCTGCGGGGTTCTACCTCACGACGGGTCCTGATCTGGTAGATCGTCTTGTATGACCTGAACGCTACTGGCGGGCGGGGAGCGGGAGTTCAGGCAACCCCGCTGCCAGGTCCGTTCGGGGTGCCGACCGGCAGCGGGCGTGATGGTGTGCCGCGGTACCGTCGATTGGCACTTTGGTATAAGTACAGGTCAAGTTGTTGTTTTTTCGGCGCCGTCGTGGCGCGCCGAGTCACGGTTGGAAGGACATGAGCATGGATGCGATACAAGGTCCTCAGAAGCTGGGGCCACTGACCCCACTGGTCGGCGAGTGGGAGGGCGATGTCGGTATAGACCTCGCCTATCACAACAAGGACGACGAGACGAGTCAGACCGGATACTTCGAGCGCGCCTGGTTCAAGCCTATTCCGATCGTCGAGAACGGCCAGCAGAGCATGGAGGGCCTGAACTATGCGATGACGGCCTGGCGTCATGGCGAGGAGGCCATGGACCCGTTCCATGACGAGACGGGTTACCTGCTGTGGGACAAGGCCAACGGGCAGGTCATTCGCTGTTTCGCGGTGCCACGTGGGCTTGCCATTCTGGCAGGCGGTGATGCCGGACCGCGTGACAAGTCACTCACATTCAAGGCAGAGCCCGGCGCGGACGGCTACGGCCTGAGCCAGAACAAGTACCTCTTGCAGCGGGCGAGGGCCATGTCATTCGAGAGTACCTTCAACTTCGATGCTGACGGGACTTTCAGCTACACCTCCGACCTCGTTTTGAAGCTTGCCGCGACCGGTAACGAGATGCACCACATCGATCGCAATACGCTGCATCGAGTCAAGCGGTACCACCCGAGTTCCGAGATCAGTTGACAGTTCGGGCCCCGACAGCTGGACACCCTGGACGGCCGTCTCCCAGACGGTTACTGGCTCCGTAGTTCGCGGGTGGCTGAAATCGGCCGATTCGGTACCTGTGGGTGTTTGTTGGGACCGTGGATGGCTGGTGGGGGTGTGGCGAAGTCTTCCCGGTCCCGCAGCCACGGACGGTGCATTTGCGGGGCGCCGCCGGAGCGAAGCGTCCGGGCGCTGTGACCGATTGTGCCTGGGCCTGATACATCGGTGACCCGACGCAGCCGGGTCACCGAGAAGCTGGCGGCCAGTCTTGCTGACCGGTTCCGTCCCGCTGCGGCGGGTGGAGGACCAGCTTCGGACTGGTCCTGCTCGGCGACTATCGGCTGGGCCGGGCGAGTCCCGGACGCCATCACCCCGCACCTGAGGGAGCTGACCGCCCCCACCTGCGGGGCTGCATCGCAGTGGCCCGCGGGCCGTTCGATGAGATCGGCCTGACCGCGCACGAGCTTCGCCAAAGACTCGGACGTCGGTCTCACCTCGGCCCAGCGGTGGCGTCTGGCCTGGGCGGATGGCGGCCTCCTGATCGTGACACCGTCCAGGGCGTGCGCAAACTACTGGTGCGTCCACTCCAAGCCGAGCACGGTCAGTGCTTGAGCCTGTCGGCACTCAGCTTTCCGCGCCCGCTCTGCGGCTCTCACTTTGAGCTTGACATCAATCCCGTCCCCCAGTTGCTCTGCGTGAGCTCCAGGTACGGTCGGCGAGCAGGCGGTCCCCGTGACGCGCCCGTCGTACCCTGATTTACTGCCTTGGTCAGTGTAGAGATCGCCGCAGCGAACGCAGATGCCGAGCAGGGGAGCAGAGGCGATGACGGCCTTGCATGCACCGGGCCCGCCGACCGCAGTGGTTATACAGAACACCAAGGGCGGTGGTCCCGGCCGGGTCGGCGCCTGGCTGAACGAGGCGGGAATCAGCCTCGAAGTGCTGCGTCCCTTTGAGGGTGAGGTCCTGCCCAAGGTGCTCGGTGGCAGGCCGCTCCTGGTGCTCAGTGGTGGGTTTCTACCCAACGACGACGAGCGCGCCCTGGCTCCCGGCCACCCGCCGTCTCGTGGCACAGGCGCTGGATGACGGCACGCCCGTCCTCGGTATCTGCCTGGGTGGCCAGTTGCTGGCGCAGGTCGCGGGCGGCCCGAGTTCGGCAGCACACAGATCCGGCTGCGTCCCGAGGCCGCCGATGATCTGCTCTGTACGGGCTCGGTGCGGCGGTGCCCGCGATCGAGCGGCACGTTGACGCGAGCACAAAACTGCCGTCGTGTGCCTCCTGGTTGGGGTCCAGCGCGGCCTGTCCCTACCAGGCGTTCCGGGTCGGGGCGCGGGCCTG
Organism: Mycobacteriales bacterium; assembly: GCA_036565825.1. Taxonomy (GTDB): domain Bacteria; phylum Actinomycetota; class Actinomycetes; order Mycobacteriales; family DASULA01; genus DASULA01. Next base: position 367 of record DATCXL010000666.1, on the reverse strand, counting down.
GGGTGTGCAGTTTCACCCGGAGGCAGAGGCCGGGCGGATCGCCGGCTGGGACAGGGAGCGGCTGGCCCGGCACGGCGTGGACAGGGACCGGCTGTACCCCGAGGCCGTGGCCGAAGAAAAAGCGGCGGTTTCGGCGTGGTCGGTTTTCACTCGGAGGTTTGCTCAGGTGTGTGCGAGGCTGCAGTGACGGCTACCGGTCGGAGCGCGGGTGCGGATGAGAGCAGATCGGTACTGGCCTGCGGGATTCGTGTACATGATGCGCAGTGGTTGTCACCAGATCGGCACGACACTTGGCATCGATCGTCGGGGCGACACGGTGATTGTCACTGATCACGGCGGCATTTCAGCCGGCCAGGTGAGCGTCCTC
>DATCXL010000658.1:0-4082 GCA_036565825.1 Mycobacteriales bacterium | reverse complement strand
GCCGGCGGCACCCGCCGCCTTGGCCAGGTAGGCCAGTGTATACCCCTGCCAGAACGGATCGGTGATGGACCGGGCCAGTGCTTCGGCTCGGTCGACGTCGCCAGTGGCAGCCACCGCCTCGACCAGGTAGGCCAGTGCCTGCGCTTGTTGTTCCGGGTTGGTGATGGACCGGGCCAGTGCTACGGCCTGATCGGCCAGAACGCGGGCTCGATCGATGTCGCCAGTGCTGGCCACCGCCTCGACCAGGTAGGCAAGTGCCCGCGCTTGTTCTTCCGGATTGGTGATGGACCAGGCCAGTGCCTCGGCTCGGTCGATGTCGCCGGCGGCACCCGCCGCCTTGGCCAGGTAGGCCAGTGTATACCCCTGCCAGAACGGATCGGTGATGGACCCGACCAGTGCAACGGCTCGGTCGATATCGCCAGTGCTGGCTACCATCTCGACCAGGTAGGCCAGTGCCTGCGCTTGTTGTTCCGGGTTGGTGATGGATCGGGCAAGTGCTTCGGCTTGATTGGCCAGAACGTGGGCTCGGTCGGTTAGAACGCGGGCTCGATCGACGTTGCCGGCATTGGCGAGTGTTTTGGCTAAATCGCCCAGTGTCTGCGCCTGCCAGTGCGGGTCGGTGATGGATCGGGCCAGTGCCTCGGCCCGGTTGACATCGCCGGCGGCAGCCACCGTCTTAGCCAGGTCGGCCATTGTCCGCGCTGGTTCTTCCGGATTGGTGATGGACCGGGCCAGTGCCTCGGCTCGGTCGATGTCGCCGGCGGCACCCGCCGCCTTGGCCAGGTAGGCCAGTGCACACCCCCGCCAGAATGGATCGGTGATGGACCCGACCAGTGCCTCGGCTCGGTCGATATCGCCAGTGCTGGCCACCGCCTTGACCAGGTAGGCCAGTGCCCGCCCCTGCCGGTTCGGATCGGTGATGGATCGGGCCAGTGCTTCGACCCGGTCGGCTAGGCCGCGGGCTCGATCAACCTCGCCAGCAGAGGCCACCGCCTCGGCCACGGCGGCCAGCGCCCACGTCTGTATGTCCGGGTCAGTGAGGGAACGGGCCAGGTCCTCGGCTCGATCAAGGTCACCGGTGGAGGCCACTGCCTTGGCCAGGGCGGCCAGCGCCTTCGCCTGCTGGTACGGGTTGGTGATGGACCGAGCCAGTGCTTCGCCTCGTGTGAGGTGGCCAAGCATGGCCCAGACCGCGGGTAGCTCAGTGGGGATGTTTGAGTTTCGTTCGGTGAGGTGGTCGCGGTGGATGGCCAGGCGAGCCATGGCGTGTAGGTCCGGGTCGGGTTGGGTGAGGACGGCGTCTCGGGCGATGGTGATCTCGGTCAGGGCGGCGGCGTCTCCGCCGGTGATGTCGAGCATCCGGTCGTGGCGAGCTTGGTCGGTGGCACAGGCGAGCATTCGTTGTTGGTCGCCGGTGGCGTGCAGCAGTCGGTAGTAGCCGCGTAGGAGGTATTCGGGGGTCCCAGCCGGCCAGCCCTGTTGGCGGTAGTCCTCGGCCCAGGCGTGTAGCCGCTGCCGATAGCCATCGAGTCGTGTGTCGCCGAGGTAGTCGGCCGCGGTGTTCTGTAGTTCCTCGTGTGCCAGGACGTACACCTGGGGCGCGGTGTTCGGCTGCCAGTAGGCGGCTCGGGGTGTGAAGGTGCGGCCGGACACTGCGCGCAGGCGTTTGGTGATCTCCCGGACTGGCTGGTCGGTCAACTCGGCCAGGTTTGGACCGCTCAGGCCACCACCGGCGGCGACGACCAAGCCCAAGAGGTCCTGTTCGGCCGGTGAGCCATACAGCAGTCGTTCAAGTTCCCGTTCCTTGTCTTGCCTGATCACCTGGGCCACCGCAGACCGCGCCAGCGTGACGACGATGCCTGGGTCTTTCAGGGGGTGGTCATCAGGCACATCGGAGGGGATGGGTGGGTTGGGTCGTCCGGCCACGATGACGCGCATGTCCGCCGGTGGCTGGGCGGGCAGCAGGGCGGCGATGCTGTGCGCGTCCGGGCCGACAGTGACTCCCCGGTCCTCGTCGAGGCCGTCGACGACCAGGACCAGCCGCTGTCCACGATCGTGGCAGGCGTGGGCGGCGCGGGTGAGCATGTCCAGTAGATGCCCGCTGCGGGTGGCCTCGGTCAGGAACGCGGGCATCGGTTCGCCCAGCAGTTCGGCCAACTGCTCAAGGAGCACCTCGGTGAAGGCGGTCCGGTCGCTTTGGCCGGCGTAGCGGGCGGTGATGAAAAACGACAGCACCCGCACCCCGACCGGTGGGTGCAGAACGAACCACGACATCAACGCCGACTTACCCGACCACGCCGCAGCCCGCCACCACACATAAGGGCGCCCCTGCGGCTCAGTACAAAACGCCGCCAGTCGCGCCAACTCCCCCTCGCGGCCCTCCAACATCGGCGGTGCGATGCTCCGTACCTGCTCCAGGTACCCCGACCGCACCACCGGCCCGACCTGCACCATCGTGATAGGTCCGGTACTGCCCGACACCGCGATTGCACCTGGCCCGGCCGTCGCCAGACCGGTGTTCTCGACGCTGACCCGGGACCGCCTCAACCGGCCCAGCACCACTGCCTTCCCCCTATCTCTGCCCGGCCGGCTACGCGGCCACCGTCCGGTGACGGTTTCGGGTCAGCCGGACCCCCGAGGTGGCATCCCCACCATCCGACGCATCAGCGTCACCAGTGCGGTCCACCTCAATGCCGCTTACCAACTTCGTCGCCGGTCCTGTCAGGCCGGTCGTGGCCGTACCGCCGGCGCCAGCGACCGCATCCCCGGTATTGGACACCCGAACCGATCCGCCCCCGGGCAACGCCGCCCACACCGCGACCCCCACTGACGCAACCGCGGCCAATGCTGACGCCACTGTCGCGACCCGGTCAGCCCGATCCCACTGCGTCCCCGCGAACACCCCGGCCAACCCAGCCACAACCAGACACGTCACCAACAACACCACGCGCCGCACGCACACCCCCTAATCATCGCCCAAGGCGGAAAACCCCTCCCAGATAGGCGATCCCATTACGGTGACATGGGTTGCTACGCCGAACTCCTGCTCAGCGAGAATGCCACGCTGGGCCGGGTGGTGGACCTTGCCAACTTGCCTGCTCGCGCGGCGGGGGCTGGCCTGGCCACGTATAGGGTGCCTCGCCCACGGGCTCCGCTGGTTGGGGCCGGTCGAGGGTGGTGAGGTAGGTCTCGAAGCCGTCGTCTGTGGCGGGCAGGGGTTGGCGGACAGGCGGTCGGTGGTCGCCCACGGCACAGCCGACCAGGACCTCATCAACCCACCCGGCGAGTTCGCGTAGCGCCTCACGTCGAGTGTCGGTGTCCATGCTGACCCACGTCCACACCGCCGGCCGGTCCGGCTCGACCGACAGTCGTTCCACGGCGGCGGTCAACTCCTCCACCGCCGCACGTACCGCGGACAGGTGGACTTCGGCCGCAGCGCCGGTGCCGGCCAGTTCGGCGAGTTGACAACCGACGTCCTCGACCGCCGCGGTCAACTGGTCGACCCGGCCACGGGTCTCGGCCTGGTCACCGGCCAACGTCACCAACTGCGAAACCAGGCCCAGCGGATCACCCGGACCAGTCTGCTCGACCACGGTCACCGCCCCCGAACCCACGCCGGACGGGTCGCCTCAGCCGGTACGGCACGCCGACGTGCCCGGGTAAAGGCCCGCGCATCCCTGCGGTTCCACACCGCCGGGCGGCTCACCAACGCCGGCCGGGTCCCGGTGTGCAGCAGCAACTGCTGCCCGGCCCGCAACATCCGCACATCCTCAGGTGCCATCACCCGCACCCCGCGTCGAGTGCTGCGTCCCGGTCACCCCACGACACGGAGGTTCGGCGTGTCGATGTTCAGCCGGTTCTCCTCGGCGCCGACGAAGTCGGTCGCCCGAGTTCCTTCCAGACCCTCGCCGGGCGGGCCCACCACCGGCTCGAACCCGATGGGCCGGAGCACTCGGCCGCCGACATCGTCGCGACATCGGCGGCCGAGGCGGTCCCGCTGGCGGCCCGGGCGTCAGGGGGCCGGGGTGTCTAACGCAGCACCATCGACTCGATCATGGAACGGAGTTCGTCGATCATCTGGG
>DATCXL010000650.1:0-10594 GCA_036565825.1 Mycobacteriales bacterium | reverse complement strand
TGGGCGACGGGGTCGCCGACCCACTCGGGGTGGCAGGTGGGGTGGCCGACCCGCTGGGCGCGGTCGAACCACTCGGTGCCGGCTGGTTGGGCACGACGGGCACCGCGTTGACTATCACCGGCCGGAACCGCAACTTGGCCGTGCTGCCCAGTTGCTTGGCCTGGTCACCGCTCTTGCCCGGGACAGAGATCACGATGTTGTCCCGGCCCTGGGCGACCACCTCGGCCTCGGCCACGCCCAGACCGTTGACCCGCCGCTCGATGATCTGCCGGGCGGTCTCCAGCTCGGCCTTGGCCGGCGGCTTACCGTTGCTCGTCTTGGCCGTCAACGTGACGGTCGTGCCGCCCTCGAGGTCCAGGCCGAGCTTGGGTGCGGTCGAACCGCCGGTGAAGAAGACCAGCGCGTAGAGCACCGCCATGATGGCGACTAGTGCGCCGATATAGCGGCCGGCGCGGAACTGGCCCGTCGGTGCTGCCACGGGTGATCCGTCTCCTCGTGCTCTGCGCCCGCGGTGCGGACGCAAGGTGTCATGAAAGTGTCATTATGTCGCTTAAGCGGTTTGCCGTACGTGTTTCACGTTCATTCTTCAACATGACCGTGGCCCGACGGGGAATCGCTCCCCGGCGCCTCGGTCCCGGCGGCACCGGACTCGGCCTCAGCCTCGTCCGCGGGCTTGGTCACCGAGCCCACCGCCGCCCGGGTGAAGCGCATCACCACCCCTGGCGACACCTCCAGGTCCACGGCGTCGTCGGTCAGGCCGGTGATCCGCGCGTACAGGCCAGAGGTCGTCATGACCTCGGTGCCGACCGCCAGCGATGCCTGCATCTGGCGGGTCTGCGCCTGCATACGGGAGCGGGCCCTGGCCGGCAGCACGATCAGCAGCACGAAGGCCAGCCCAATGATCAACAGCGGCAGGGCCGCGCCTAGTCCTTCCACGTCGGGCTTTCCTCCTGTCGGGATGTCGGACAGGCCACCAGGCCCCTCCAACACCAACGTACGTCGGTACACACCGCGTTCCCGTCGGTACGCCGACAGTATGTACCTGATCTTCCCAGCCTACGGCTCATCGAAGAGGGTCGGTACGAACTCGGACGCCGACGGCGGCGCGGCCAGGCCAAGATGCCGCCATGCCGCGGGCGTCGCGATCCGACCACGGGGAGTACGTGCCAACAGACCGGCACGGACCAGGAACGGTTCGGCGACCTCCTCGACGGTCTGCGACTCCTCGCCCACCGCCACTGCCAGGGTAGACACACCCACCGGCCCGCCACCGAAACGGCGCACCAGCGCGTCGAGTACCGCCCGGTCGAGTCGGTCCAGGCCCACCTCGTCGACGTCGTAGACCCGCAACGCGGCGCGGGCCACCTCGCGGTCGATCACCCCGTCCGCACGCACCTCGGCGAAGTCACGGACCCGGCGGAGCAACCGGTTGGCTATCCGCGGTGTGCCGCGGGACCGCGACGCGATCTCGCTGGCGCCGTCAGCCAACAACCGCACCCGCAGCAGTCCGGCGCTGCGCACCAACACCCGCTCAAGTTCGGTCGGCTCGTAGAACTCCATGTGACCGACAAATCCGAACCGGTCACGTAGTGGGCCGGTCAACAGGCCGGCCCGGGTGGTGGCGCCGACCAGGGTGAACGGGGCCACGTCCAACGGGATGGCCGTCGCACCGGGTCCCTTACCCACCACCACGTCGACCCGGAAGTCCTCCATGGCCACGTAGAGCAGTTCCTCGGCCGGCCGGGCGATGCGGTGCACCTCGTCGATGAACAGCACGTCGCCCTCGACCAGGTTGGACAGCATCGCGGCCAGGTCCCCGGCCCGTTCGATCGCCGGTCCGCTGGTCACCCGGATCGCCGCGTTCAACTCGGCCGCGATGATCATGGCCAGAGAGGTCTTGCCGAGCCCCGGTGGGCCGGACAGCAGCACATGGTCGGGCGGTCTGCCCCGGCGTCGAGCCGACTCCAACACCAGTTCGAGTTGTTCACGCACCCGTGCCTGACCGACGAACTCGGCCAGCCGGCGCGGCCGGAGCGACGCCTCCACCTCGTGCTCGTCAACCCCCGCGAACGGAGAGACCAACTCCGAGCCGTCGTCTGTGCCCTCGCCCGTCCCTCCCCCACCGGGTGGCATTCCGGCCGCCCCCGACACCCCGGCTGCTCCGGCTGCTCCGCTCACCGCGCACCCAGCATCCGCAGCGCCTGCCGGAGCAGTACCGCCAGGTCGGCGCCGTCCTGGGCCTGCGGGGCCAACGCGTCCAGTGCGGGTTCGGCCTCCCGGGCGGACCAGCCCAGGCCGACCAGGGCGTGTCGCAACTGGTCCCGCCACGGCGCAACCGGACCGACCGCGCCGGGGCCCACTCCGGCCGCCGACACCCCGGCCCCCTCCACGCTGCCGATCCGGTCCCGCAGTTCCAACACCAGCCGCTCGGCGCCCTTCTTGCCGATACCCGGTACCCGGACCAGCGCGGCCAGGTCGCCGGTGGCCACCGCGCGACGTACCTCCCGCGGCGGGTGCACGGCCAGCACCGCCTGGGCCAGCCGAGGGCCGACCCCGCTGGCGGTCTGTAGGAGTTCGAACAGGGCCCGTTCGTCATCGTCGGCGAAGCCGTACAGGGTCAACGAGTCCTCCCGCACCACCAGGCTGGTTGACAGCCGGGCCTGCTCGCCGACTCTCAACCGGGCAAGTGTCCCGGCCGTGCACTGGACCCACAGGCCCACTCCGCCAACCTCGACCACGGCGCCGTCGGGTCCCACCGCAACAACCTGCCCGCGCACACTCGCGATCACGATCCACCCCTCGTCCGGTTCACCGTGCGGTTCACGGTCCGGTCGGCCCGGTGACCGGTGGCACCGACCACACCGGGCGGTCGGCCGGCCTCCGTCGCGGACCGAGCCCGGGCCACGGCCTCCGCCATCCGCTGCTGGGCCGGCCCGCGCCACAGGTGACAGATGGCCAACGCCAGCGCGTCGGCCGCGTCCGCCGGTTGGGGCCGCTCGGTCAGCCCGAGCAGCCGGGTGACCATCGTGGTCACCTGTGCCTTGTCCGCCCGCCCGGACCCGGTGACCGCCGCCTTGACCTCGCTGGGTGTGTGCAGGGCGACCGGCAGGCCCGCCCTGGTGGCCACCAGGATGGCCACCGCCGAGGCCTGGGCGGTAGCCATCGCGGTGCGTACGTTGTGCTGACTGAACACCCGTTCCACCGCCACCACGTCGGGTCGATGTGTGCTGATCTCCACTTCCAGCCGATCTGCCACGGCGCCCAGTCGGGGCCCCAGATCGGCATCGGCCGGAGTCCGGATCACGCCGAAGGTCACCGCCGCCAACCGGCGACCGGCGGAACCGTCGACCACACCGTAACCACACCTGGTCAGCCCCGGGTCGACGCCCAGTACCCGCACGACACCTCCACCACAGAATCCCCGACCCGCCGAACACGTGTTCGACAACAACGCTATCGACACACCGTCTCGGCCGGGCGTAGACACGCTCGGTCAAGGCGGTGGGGCGTGACCGAGACCGGCCGGTGCGACGCTCGCCCGGGGAAACGAAACGGTCCTGACACCGATCCGGGCCGCGGGTGGGCTGGTATCGGAGTGTCACGGGCCCTACCGTATTAGGCACCATGCCCAAGCTGCCCACCATCCCGCAGGCGCTCACGCCTTTCGTCGGCGTGGTCGCCGTCGCCTTCGTGCTGGCGGTGCTCTACACCGCCGCGCCCGTCGCGGTGATCCTCGCCATCGTCACCACCATGCTGGCCGTTGCGTCCATGTCGCTTCGGACGTTCCGCGGTGGCGGTACCCGCACCAGGACGCCACGTCGCCGGGTGGGATGGAACCTGCTCGGCACCGTCGAGGTCCGCGCCACCGACCCGTTCCTGACCTTCCGCGCCGAACAGAACGAGGAGGGTATCTCGGTGCCGGTGACTCCCGGCCAGTGGTCGGTGCACGGCAGGAGCACGAACACCGAGGGCGAGACCCCGGGGATGCGCGAGGTCGAGGTGCGGGTGGTGCGCGACGTGCGGTGGGCGATGCTGGACTGGGAGTGGAGCCCCATGCAGGAACCGGTGCTGCCGTCCTCGGTGGGCACCTCCGCGCAGATCGGCCGGGTCGGGCTCGACACCGGGTCGCTACGGATCCACGCCGGTCGCAAGGACCGGCAGCGTGGCATCGTCCGGGTCCAGACCGGTACGGCCGACGCGACCTGCGGGGTCGGCGTGGTTCGCGACACCCACGGCCAGGTGGTCGCCGTGGTGAGCCGATTCGGCTGAGACTCAGCCGACGGCTTCGAGGATCTCGTCGGAGACGTCGAAGTTGGAGTAGACGTTCTGCACGTCGTCGCAGTCCTCCAGCGCGTCGACCAACCGGAAGACCTTGCGGGCGTTGTCCTCGTCCAGGGGGACGCTCACGGTGGGCAGGAAGTTGGCCTCGGCCGACTCGTACTCGATGCTGGAAGCCTGAAGCGCGGTCCGGACCGCGACCAGGTCACCGGCCTCGCTGACCACCTCGAACGACTCGCCGAGGTCGTTGACCTCCTCGGCTCCGGCGTCGAGTACCGCGGTCAGTACGTCGTCCTCGGTCAGGCCGCCGTCCTTGCCGACGATCACCACGCCCTTGCGGTTGAACAGGTAGGACACCGAGCCCGGGTCTGCCATCGAGCCGCCGTTGCGGCTCATCGCGGTACGTACCTCCGAGGCCGCCCGGTTGCGGTTGTCGGTCAGGCACTCCACCAGTATGGCGACGCCACCCGCGGCATAGCCCTCGTACATGATCGTCTGGTATTCCGTTCCGCCGCCCTCGGCCCCCGAACCCCGCTTGACCGCACGGTCGATGTTCTCGCTCGGGACGGAGTTCTTCTTCGCCTTCTGGATCGCGTCGTACAGGGTGGGGTTACCCGCCGGATCGCCACCGCCGGTACGCGCCGCGACCTCGACGTTCTTTATCAGTTTGGCGAACAGCTTCCCGCGCTTGGCGTCGATGACGGCCTTCTTGTGCTTCGTCGTCGCCCACTTGGAGTGGCCGCTCATGACTGTCCCTTCACCATGTCTACGAAAAGGCCGTGCACGCGCGCATCACCGGTCAGTTCCGGATGGAACGATGTCGCGAGCAGGTGACCCTGGCGAACCGCGACGATCCTACCCGCGCCAGGGCCGTGCTCCACCCTGCCGAGGATCTGGACGTCGGCGCCGACCGACTCCACCGACGGAGCTCGGATGAACACCGCATGGAACGGGTCACCGGCGACGCCGGTCAGCGCGATATCGGACTCGAACGAGTCGACCTGGCGACCGAAGGCGTTGCGGCGTACCACCATGTCGACACCGCCCAGGGTCTGCTGACCGTCCGCGCCGTCGAGGATCTGGTCGGCGAGCAGGATCATCCCGGCGCAGGTGCCGTAGACCGGAAGCCCCGCGTCGACCCGCTTACGCAACGGTTCGAGCAGGTCGAAGGCGGCGGCGAGCTTGATCATCGTGGTGGACTCCCCGCCGGGCAGGACGACACCGTCGAGCTGGTCAAGCTCCTCGGCCCGACGCACCGCCACGGCCCGGGCACCGCACCGCCGCAACGCCCGAAGGTGCTCGGCGACGTCTCCCTGTAGCGCCAGCACCCCGATGGTCACCTCGGTCGACACGCTCACCGGTCGTCCTCTCTGGGGCTGGGGGCCTGTTCTGGCCCGTTCTGGGGATGGATCAAGGTCGGGTCAGGGCCCGTGCGCGGCTCGTCAACAACCGAGTCCGCGCACGACTCATGACCCCGCACAACGCTCAACACCCGTCGCGCACGCGCCAAACACCCCGGCGGGCGGACCGGCGCCCGGATGGAGAACGTCGCGACCGGAGAGGTGCTTCCCCATCCGACACGGTGGTTACCACCGACGGTGGGCATACACACCAGTAGTGAACTATGGCTTCTGTGGACGGTTCGTTCCGCAGCCGCCCGTCACCAACCCCGTCCGGCGAAACGCTCCGTGGCAGCCAGGTCGGAGATGTTGATTCCCACCATCGCCTCGCCGAGACCCCGGGACACCTTGGCGATGACGTCCGCGTCATCGAAGAACGTGGTCGCCTTCACGATCGCCGCGGCCCGCTTGGCTGGATCTCCGGACTTGAAGATGCCAGATCCGACGAACACACCCTCGGCGCCCAACTGCATCATCATCGCCGCGTCGGCCGGCGTCGCGATTCCACCCGCGGTGAACAGTACGACCGGCAACCGCCCGGACCGGGCCACCTCGGTCACCAGCTCCAGTGGCGCACCCAACTCCTTGGCCGCCGAGGGCAACTCCTCGCCCGGCAGCGACGCCAGCCACCTGACCTGCGACCGGATCCGCCGCATGTGACGGGTCGCCTCCACCACGTTTCCGGTGCCCGCCTCGCCCTTGGACCGGATCATCGCGGCACCTTCACCGATGCGCCGAAGAGCCTCACCCAGGTCGGTCGCCCCACACACGAAAGGCACGGTGAACGACCACTTGTCGATGTGGTGTGCCTCGTCGGCCGGGGTCAACACCTCCGACTCGTCGACGTAGTCGACACCGACTGCCTGCAGTACCCGGGCCTCGACGAAATGGCCGATACGGGCCTTGGCCATCACCGGAATGGACACCGCGGCGATAATCGACTCCACCATGTCGGGGTCACTCATCCGAGCGACCCCGCCCTGCGCCCGGATGTCCGCCGGCACCCGTTCCAGCGCCATCACGGCGACGGCACCAGCGTCCTGCGCGATCCGTGCCTGTTCTGGCGTGACCACATCCATGATCACGCCGCCCTTCAACATCTCCGCCATGCCACGCTTCACCCGTGCGGTGCCGGTGGCGGGCTGCTCTGACTTCTCAGACTGCTCGGTTGTCGAAGGAACCTGTGCGGACACGGACACGACGAGGCCTTTCAGATGAGGGGCGGACGCCCTCATGGTACGACCCGTCAGCCGGTGTCGAGCGGGCTGTCGGCGGGCGCCAACAGCACCCACGCACCGCCCGGGTGCAGCCGTAGATCCGTGTCATCCTCGGTGTAGCGGGTGGGATCCTGCGCCTTGTCCCGCTTCCATCTGCCGTCGATCATGCGACCGTCCCGGAACAGCACTGCCCGTCCACTACCGACGGCATGCACGAACGGTGCCGGATTGCCGGCCTGGTCGATGTCCGTGAAGTCGGGAGTTACCTCGCAGAACTGGACAATCACATTGCGGGTCACCACGGGCTTGCCGTCCGCACCGACCATCGCCTTTCCGTTCTCCTGACGCACCCACACCCCGGCCTCGGCGTCCCAGTTGAACGACAACCTGGTGTTACCCATGGTTGCCGAGAACCGGGTCACCTGGCGGGCCGAATCCAACCGCTCGTCCTTGTCGGCCCACCGCAGCCCCACGTCCCGCGCCCCGGCCGCCTTGGCCACCTGACCGGACAGGGTGCCGGCGTTGACCAGCAGGTTGTACGGAACCGGCCGGGATGGTTCCCGACGGTAGGTGTCCGGGTGCGCATCGAACGAGGCGTCCACCAACGGAGAGGCGCGGAAGGTGTCCAGTACACCGGTGGCCCCACCCGAGAAGCCCAGCGCCATCGGGCCGAACGGCGCGAGGATGTCCGGGTCGCTGGTCCGTACGCTGCGTACCGGGCCGACCGCGTCTGGCCGGCGACTGGCATAGATGGCAATCAACCGGGTCAACCCGCCCTCGGAGCTCTCCACATACACCAGATCGGCTTCGTTGAGTCCAGCCTGCGGTCTACTCGGGCCGGTGTCGTCCACCTTGATCCCCAGCACCGGACCAGACGGTCGACCCGGCAGCCCGGTCAACGGGCTGGTCGCCGCAGGCTTCGGAGAGGGTGACTGTGACTCTCCGCCACCGTCGCCCCCACCACCGCACCCCACCAGCACGACGACAGGCAGGCCGGCGGACAGGATGAGCGCGAGCCCCCGACGTCGCACGTTTCCTCCAGGCAGATGGCCACCACCGCCTGGGGACCTGTCACGTCGCCGGCGGCGCGGTGTCGTCGATCTCGAAGAACGCTGGCAGTGGACGGCGGCCACCGAGCCGGAGCAGTCGGGGCATCCGCCTACCGCGCAGCGAACGGGTGTCACGCACCGCATCGTTGTAGAACCGTCTGGCCAACACCACACGGCTCGCCGCGTCGCGCAGATCCCGCATCAGATCGGGGTCCATCACTCCGCCCGGCAACTCCTGCAGGACCCGGCCCAGATCGTTCTCGGCTGCCTCCCGGGTTGCGTCGTCAGCGTCCAGGGCCGCTCGGGCGGCCGCCCGCATCCGGCTCGCGACCTGAGGGTCCAGCGCCGCACCGGCCCGGTCCACGAGGGCCTGGACCGCAGCCGCCCGACGCACCAGTTGGGCGTCCAGCGACGCGCGGGCCGCCTCCGTACGGGTGTGCAGCCGGTCCACCCGGGTCGCCGTCCAGGTGATCCAGGTGGCCAGCAGCACGACGAACACGACGACCACCACGACGATGCTCACGCGGCCCGATGCTACGGGGGCCGACTCGGTGGGAGATCAGCGCGTTTCTTCTGGTTCGACACGGCCTGGTTCGGCGGCCACCACGGTCTCGTAGACCCGCACGATGTGTGCGGCCACCACTGTCCAGTCGTAGTTGGTCACCACCGTGCGGCCCTGTGCGACCAGTTCTGCGCGACGCTCGGGGTGGTCCAGCAGGTCGGCCAGTACACACGCCAGCGCCGCACTGTCGCCGGTGCCGAACAACGCGCCCGCCCGACCGTCGTCGAGTACCCGGCGGAACGCGTCGAAGTCACTGGCCGCGATCGCGGTCCCGGCGGCCATCGCCTCCAGCAGGATGATCCCGAAGCTCTCCGCACCGGTGTTGGGCGCGCAGTACACGTCCACCGAGCGCAGCATGCGCGCCTTGTCCTGTTCGCTCACCATGCCCAGCAGGTCGACCCGGTCCCGCAGTGTCGCCGGCAACTCGGACCGGAACTCCAACTCGTCCCCCCGTCCGGCGACCACCAACCGCAACCCGGGTCGGGCCGGGGCCAACCGGTCCAGTGCGCCCAACAACACGGTCATGCCCTTGCGGGGTTCGTCGTAACGGCCGACGAAACCGACCGTACCGCCCTGTCGCGGGTAGCCGGGCAGCCGCTCGGCGGTCGCGAAACGCGCCACGTCCACCCCGTTGGGGATCTCCACGGCGTCTCCGCCCAGGTGCTCGACCTGTACCTTGCGCGCGGCTGCGGAGACCGCGATCCGGCCCCGGATCTTCTCCAGGAACGGCTGCAACACACCGTGCGCGGCGGCCAGCGACCGGGATCGCGGGTTGGAGGTGTGGAAGGTGGCCACGATCGGGCCACGAGCCAGCATGCAGGCGAGCAGCGACACGCTGGGCGCGACCGGTTCGTGGATGTGCAGGACGTCGAACCTGCCATCCCGCAGCCACCGACGCACCCGGGTCGCCGACACCGGTCCGAACTGTAGCCGCGCGACCGAACCGTTGTAGGGGATCGGAACGGCCCGTCCGGCCGGCACGACATACGGCTGTAGCGGGGTGTCCCGGTCCTCGTCGCTGTCGGCGGGGGCCAGCACCGACACCTGGTGGCCCATTCTGATCAGTGCCTCGGCCAGGTCGCGCACGTGCGCCTGTACCCCTCCGGGGATGTCCCAGGAGTACGGACAGACCAGGCCGACGCGCATGTCAGCGAGGACCGGTCTGCGTACCGGGATGCGGGCCCGACCGCGGGCCAGGATGCGGGCCCGACCGCGGGCCGGGATGCGTACCGGACTGTGGGTCGGTCGGGCCGGTCAGCGGGGAGGGGAGGTCGGCCAGCCACAGCCGCTGCAACATGTGCCAGTCGGCCGGATGGTCGGTTATCTCCTCGGCGAACACGTCGGCCACGTGCTGGGTGGCCGCGGCGACCTTCTCCCGCAGTGTCCCGGTGGTCTGGATCGGGACCGGCGGGTGGATGCGCTGGCCCCATCCGTCAGGTTCGAACCACAACCCGACCGGCAGCAACGACGCTCCGGTGCGCACCGCGAGATAGGCCGGTCCGGCCGGCATCTTGGCCCGTTCACCGAAGAAGTCCACCGCGATCCCGGACGCGGTCAGGTCCCGGTCCCCGACCAGGCACACCGTTCCACCCTCCCGCAGCCGGCGCACCAACACATCGGCCGGAGTGTTCGCGCCGCCGGTCAGTGGCAGCACCTCCATCCCCAGCTTCTGCCGGTAGGCCATGAACCGGTCGAACAGCGACTCGGGCCGCAGCCGTTCGGCCACGGTGGTGAACGGCACGCCCCGCTCGATCAGCCAGACCGCGGCGACGTCGTAGTTGCCCATGTGCGGCAGAACCAGGACCACCCCCCGGCCCTCGGCCCGGGCCCGGTCGATGTGTTCGGCCCCCTGGCAGTCCCGGTCCACCCGCGCGGCCACCCGGTCTCGTGCCATCACCGGCAGTCGGAAGGTCTCCAACCAGTACCGCGCGTAGGACCGGACCGCCCGCCTGGTGAGCCGGTCCAGTTCCGGCTCGGAGATGTCGGGACCGACAACCCTGCGCAGATTGCCGCGCAGCCTACGGATCCCGGTCCCCTGCCGGCGGAAGGCCACATCCCCGACACGGTTGAACAGCGCGGCGGCAAGCC
>DATCXL010000637.1:0-2194 GCA_036565825.1 Mycobacteriales bacterium | reverse complement strand
TGATCCATTAGTGCGGCGAGGCGAACCTGCCCGGACCATGCCAAAGCGCCACCGCGTTGCCGCTGACCAATCTGCGCGCTTCCACCTGACTAGTTTCGTCGGCCCGGAACTACCCGATGTCCTGGCGCTCGCCGACGTGGTGATCTCCTGCAGCGGCGCCGGGACGATCGCCGAGCTGACTGCCCTGGACAAGGCCGCGGTCTACATCCCCCTCGCCTCCTCTGGCGGCGGCGAGCCGCGCCACAACGCACGCCACCTGCACGAGGCCGGCGCCGCGGTCGCCCTCCTCGACGAGGTGACACCACACGCCTGGGCGAGGCGGTCGGTCCGCGCTCACCGACTCCCATCACCGCGCAGGCATCGCGCAACGAGCCCGGTCCCACGGGGCGTCCGGACGCAGCCGAACGCCCCGTTGACGTCGTCCTCTTCGCTGCCTCTGGGTGACGCCCGCTCGCCGAGGTGTCCGGTAGCAAGTGGCGTGCTTGTCCTTGACTCCAGACGCGTTCTCAGGTCTCCTCGACGCGAATCTTCTCGAAGTTTCGATAGGGGTGCGGGATGAGGGTGACGTTCCTGGGTTCGGACTCGCAGAACGGCGGTTCACCGACGCTGTTCGCCACTGATCGGGGCACGTTGGTGGTGCGCGGGTACGTGATCACCGATGAGGAGGCGTTGGGCGATCTCGGTGATGTTCCTGCCGGTGAGGTAGACGTGGAGATCCCGGCGGAGCTGCTGCGGTTCCACGCCGAGCCGATGGTCGACGATCCGCGCTATGTGGCGCCGCCCGACGACGGCGTCGGGGGGCGGCGTTGAAGCTGGTTTCGGGGGATGCGTTCGGGGCACTGTTTGGGTCGTTCGAGCACACGGCGTTCCGCCTGGAGCTGCGGGAGCGGTACGACTCGCCTGGTGAGCGGGAGCCGTTGCGCCGGTTCCTGGCCGGTGAGCCCGACGACCTGGGTTGGAACCGGTCGTGGTTGGCGTTGATGGCCGAGCATGCGGCCGCGGGCCGGGTGGTGCGTCGGGTGCGGGTGGTGTCGGTGCCGTTGTCGGAGTACTCCCGGTTCGGGTTGTGGTGTGCCCAGTTTGCCATCGAGGCCGGGGAGGACATCCGCTACCTCGATCGGGCGAGGGCCGAGGGGCTTCCTGACCTGGACTACTGGGTGTTCGACTCCCGCCGTGTGGCGAAGCTGCACTTCGACCACCTGGACCGGCTCCTCGGGGCAGAGATGATCACTGATCCGTCGGTCATCGTCGAGCTGTCGGCTGCCCGCGACGACGCGTGGCACAGGGCGATGACACGCCGGGAGTTCCTGGACAGCCTGACCGCGGAGCGTCAGGCCTGAGTAGAAACGCAGGTGTGACCAGCGTTGGTCAGGCCCGAGAGGCACTTGGCAGCAGGCTTCGTATGCTGCGCCGGTCGGCCGGGCTGACCGGCCGGGAGCTGGCCAGGCGGCTGAAGTGGCCGGCGTCGAAGATCTCCAAGCTGGAGACGGGCAAGCAGACCCCGAGCGGGGCCGACATCACCGCCTGGGTCGCCGCAACCTCGGGCGACCCAGGAGACACGGCCGCGCTGTTGACGATGTTGGAGACGTTGGAGTCAGCGCACGCGGATTGGCAGCGTCTGCTTCGAGGCGGAGCGCATCACCACCAGGGCACATGGGCGGGGATGGAACGCAAGGCCGAGCGCCTGCGGGTGTTCGAACCCGCGCACGTGCCTGGGTTGCTCCAGACCCCCGGGTACGCCCGGTATCGCCTCACTCAGGCCATCACTGTCTTCGGTGCCACGAACGACATCGACGACGCGGTGCGGGTACGGATCGCCCGTCAGGACATCCTTCATGATCCGCGTAGGCGGTTTCACTTCGTGATCACCGAGGCGGTCCTGCGGTACCGGCTGTGTCCGCCGGAGGTGATGCTGGGCCAGCTCGACCGGCTGGTGACCGCATCGATGCTGCCGAATGTGCGGCTGGGCATCGTCGGGTTCGACACCGCCTACGTGATCGCACCTGGCCACGGGTTCTGGATCTTCGACGACGAGAAGGTCCTGGTGGAGATCTTCTCCGCGGAGCTGACACTGGCCCAGCGCCACGAGGTCGACCTGCACACGAAGGTGTTCGGAGCGATGGCCTCGATCGCCTCCTACGGCACCGCCGCGCGGACGATCATCGCCAGTGCCATGGCCGACCTCCGGTCGAGC
>DATCXL010000602.1:0-12394 GCA_036565825.1 Mycobacteriales bacterium | reverse complement strand
CCGCTGATCTACGCCCACGCGGGAGGCTCGGCCTTCCACGACATCACCACGCCGGCCCAGCCGGTGCGGGCGGCCCGGGCCGACTTCGCCAACTTCGTCGACGACTCCACCGGGTTCCTCTACTCCCTGCGGACCCTCTACGACGACGTGCTCACCATCCACACCCGTCCCGGCTACGACGACGTGACCGGGGTGGGCAGCCCGAACGGCGCCGCGTTCCTGGCGGCCATGTCCGGCTGATCTGACCACACCGACCGAGGGCGGTCCCGCCGTTGCGGGGCCGCCCTCGCCTCATCACCAGGACAGCCGGCGGCGAGACATGATCATTGCCCGGTGACCCGCGGACGGGGTAGACATGGCATTATCATCGACGTCTCTCCCCTCAGCAGAGCAGGATTCCTTATGGCGGAAATCGCCTCGCTGGCCGAGGCCGTGGCCGAGTTGGTCCACGACGGCGACACCGTGGCCCTGGAGGGCTTCACCCACCTGATCCCGGTGGCCGCCGGGCACGAGATCATCCGCCAGGGCCGGCGCGACCTCACCCTGGTCCGGATGACCCCCGACATCGTCTACGACCAGCTCATCGGCGCGGGCTGCGCCCGCAGGCTGATCTTCTCCTGGGGCGGCAACCCCGGGGTCGGCTCACTACACCGCTTCCGGGACGCGGTCGAGCACGGCTGGCCGACGCCGCTGGAACTTGAGGAACACAGCCACGCCGGCATGGTCAACCGCTACGTCGCCGGAGCAAGTGGACTGCCGTTCGCGGTACTACGCGGGTACGCCGGCACCGACCTGCCCGAGCACACCGACACGGTGCGGCCGATCACCTGCCCGTTCACCGGCGAACAGTTGATGGCGGTGGCCGCGCTGCACCCGGACGTCACGGTGATCCACGCCCAGCGGGCGGACCGGCGGGGCAACGTACAGATGTGGGGCATCACCGGCGTGCAGAAGGAGGCGGTGTTGTCCGCCAGTCGGTCCCTGGTCACCGTGGAGGAGATCGTGTCGGAACTGGAGCCGGTCCCCGGTCAGGTGATCCTGCCCGGCTGGGCGGTCACCGCGGTGGCCGAGGCCCCCGGTGGCACCCACCCGTCCTACACCCAGGGTTACAGCGAACGGGACAACGACTTCTACCTCGCCTGGGACGCCATCAGCCGGGACCGGGATGCGTTCGGCCGATGGATCGACGAGCACGTCCTGGCCGCAGGGAGGCCGGCATGACCGAAACCAGTACAGCCCAGGCCGCCACAGCCAGGCCGGGTACGACCGGCGCGGCCGAAACGGCGACCGGGTGGACACCGGACGAGATGATGACCGTCGCCGGGGCCCGCCAACTCCGCGACGGCACCGCCTGTTTCGTCGGCATCGGCCTGCCCAGCACGGCGGCCAACCTGGCCCGCGCCACCCACGCCCCCGGCCTGGTCCTGATCTACGAGTCCGGTTGCCTGGGCGCCAAACCGTACCGGCTACCACTGTCCATCGGCGACGGTGTGTTGGCCGAGACCGCGGACGCGGTGGTGACCGTGGCAGAGGTGTTCAACTACTGGCTCCAGCCCGGGCGGATAGCGGTGGGCTTCCTCGGTGGTGCCCAGGTGGACCGGTTCGGCAACATCAACACCACCGTGGTGGGTGACTACGACGACCCGGTCGTACGGCTGCCCGGGGCCGGTGGCGCTCCGGAGATCGCCGCCTCCTGTCAGCAGGTCATCATCATGGTCCGGCAGAGCCGACGCAGCTTCGTGGACCGGGTCGACTTCGTCACCTCGATGGGATACGGATCCGGACCGGGCGACCGGCGTCGGTTCGGCCTACCCGGTGCCGGCCCCCGGTTCGTCATCACCGACCTGGGCGTACTCGAACCCGACCCCCGGACCTGCGAACTCACCCTCACCTCGGTGCACCCGGGGGTGCACGTCGAGGACGTGCGTTCCGCGACCGGTTGGGACCTGGCCGTGTCCGAGGACCTGCGGATCAGCCCACCGCCGACCACGGAGGAACTGCGGGTACTGCGGGCACTGGTGGCCACCAAGAGCCAGGCCCGGTGATGGACCGCTCCTTCTCACCAGACGGTACGGAAGCTTTCTCGACACCGATGTCTCGCACCTAGTCTTCGACCCACGCTCCACCAGCCACCGGAAGGGGAATCCATGCCGCAGGAGACCGTGCCATCCGGGCCGGTGGCGTCCAGGTTGACGCTGCCGCACTATGTCGGTGACGGCGCCGTCCATCCACCGCTACTCAGCCCGGAATACCGCTCGACCGTGTTACGCGCGCCGACCCGACCGCTGGTGTTGCTGCCGCAGTCGTTCACCGAGGTGACCGGCCCGCTGCTCGGCGAAGGACGGGTGTCCCCCACCGACGGTGACCTGACCCGTCAGCACGACGGTGAGCCGCAGGGCCAACGGATCGTGGTGTCCGGCCAGGTGCGCGACTCCGACGGTCGGCCGGTTCCCTACACCCTGGTGGAGGTGTGGCAGGCCAACGCGGCAGGCCGGTACCGGCACGCCGTGGACAACTGGCCGGCCCCGCTGGACCCGAACTTCACCGGCCTGGGTCGGACCATGACGGACTCGCAGGGGCGGTACCGGTTCGTCACCATCCGGCCCGGTGCCTATCCGTGGGGGAACCACGACAACGCCTGGCGACCGGCCCACATCCACTTCTCGTTGTTCGGCCGGGCCTTCACCCAGCGCCTGGTGACGCAGATGTACTTCCCGGACGACCCGCTGTTCGACACCGACCCGATCTTCAACAGCGTCCCGGACCCGCGGGCCCGCCAGCGGTTGGTGTCCCGGTTCGACTGGGACACCACCCAGCCCCAGTGGGCGTTGGGCTTCGTGTTCGACATCGTGCTGCGCGGCCGGGACGGCACTCCCTTCGAGGACCAGAAGGGTGAGAAATGATTCCACCCGTGACGCCCTCGCAGACCATCGGGCCGTTCCTGCACATCGGACTGCCCTGGCCGGACGGACCCGACGTGGTCCCCGACGGCACGCCCGGCGCCTTCGTCATCTCCGGCACGGTCGTCGACGGGGCCGGGGAACCGGTCACCGACGCGATGGTGGAAACCTGGCAGGCCGACCCGCGCGGCGGTTTCGACCATCCCGATGACCCGAGAACTCCGGCCGGTCCGCCGCTGCCGGGTTTCCGTGGTTTCGGACGCTGCCCCACCGATGGTGCGGGTCGGTTCTGGTTGCGCACCGTCAAGCCTGGCCCGGTTCCGGCGCCCGACGGCACCACGCAGGCACCACACCTGGACGTCTCGGTGTTCGCCCGCGGACTGCTGCACCGACTGGTCACCCGGGTGTACTTCGACGACGAACCGGAGGCCAACGCCACCGACCCGGTACTCAACTCGGTGGACCCGGCCTTCCGGTCGACCCTGGTGGCAACCACCACACCGGAGGGTTACCGCTTCGATATTCGGTTGCACGGCGACGGTGAGACCGTCTTCTTCGCACTGTGAGGCACCACCACACCGGGAGGAGAAGCCGCGCAGCCCGATGACCAACCCTGACCTGCTCGGTCCGCTGTTCACCGATCCCGCCGTGGCCGCCGAACTGTCCGACGCCGCGCTGTTGCGGGCGATGTTGGACACCGAGGCGGCGTTGGCCCGCGCCCAGGCGGTGGCGGGTGGGATGCCGACCGAGGCGGCCGAGGCCATCGTGGCAGCCTGCGCCGGTTCGGACTTCGACGCCGCGTCGATCGGCGCCCGGGCGGTGGGCGGGGGAAACCCGGTGATCCCGCTGGTTCGCGACCTGACCGACGCGGTGCCCGAACAGGCCCGGCCGTGGGTACACCGCGGTGCGACCAGCCAGGACGTCCTGGACACGGCACTGTCGTTGGTGGCGCGCCGCGCACTGGCTCCGATACTGGTCGCGACCGGACGGGCCGCCGACGCGGCCGCGGAACTGGCCGACCGACACCGGGGCACCCTGATGGTCGGCCGCACCCTGGGTCAGCAGGCCGCACCCATCACGTTCGGCCTGGTCGCCGCGGGTTGGCTGGAGGGCCTGGACACCGCGGCGGAGGTACTGCGTGACGCCCGCGCCAGGCTGGCCGCCCAACTCGGCGGCCCGGTCGGCACGCTGGCCGCGTTGGGTGGGTTGGGTCCGGCCGTGCTGGCGGGCTTCGCCACCGAACTGGAACTGGCCGTTCCCGAACTGCCCTGGCACACCGACCGGCAGCGGGTGCTCGACCTGTCCGCTGCCCTGGGCCGGGTGGCGGCCGCCGTCGGCAAGATCGCGGTGGACGTGGTGGGGCTGTGTCAGACCGAGGTCGGCGAACTCGCCGAGGGCGGGCAGGGTCGGGGCGGATCCTCGTCCATGCCGCACAAGCGCAACCCGGTCGACGCGGTACTGGTCGCATCGGCGGCCCGGCGGGTGCCGGGACTGGTTTCGATCATGTTCGGCGCGGCGACCCACGAGCACCAGCGGGCCACCGGTGCCTGGCACGCCGAGTGGCAGACCCTGCTGGAACTGGTCAACACCGTCGGTGGAGCAACCGCCCGCACCGGTGACCTGCTGGTCAGGCTGCGGGTGGACGCGACCCGGATGCGGTACAACCTGGAGGCCTCCGGCGGACTGCTCATGGCCGAGAGTGTGGCCAGCAGGCTGGCCCCGGTACTGGGTCGTACCGTCGCACACGACGCGGTGGCCCGGTGCTGCCGCGACGCACTGAGCCGGAACGTTCCGCTGCGCGCCGCCCTGCTCGACGACCCCGAGGTGGCCACGGCACTGCCGGTGGCCCAGATCGACAACGCCCTGGACCCGTCGGGCTGGCTCGGCAGCACGGACGTGTTCGTCACCGCCGCACTGGCGCGGCACGCTGCGCGCCGTGGCACAGAGGAGGCCCGTTGACCGTGGAACTGCACGCGAAGGTGGACGGCCCCACCGGCGCGCCGGTGCTGGTGCTCGGTAGCTCGCTGGGTACCACCGGGGCCATGTGGGAGCCGCAACTGGCCGCGCTCACCGAGACCTTCCGGGTGGTCCGGTACGACCACCGTGGACACGGCGAGTCGCCGGTTCCCCCTGGTCCGTACCGGGTGGCCGAGTTGGCCGCCGACGTGCTCGCGCTGGCCGACCGGTTGGGTGTCACCCGGTTCAGCTACGCCGGGCTGTCGCTGGGCGGGATGGTCGGTATGGAGCTGGCCGCCCAGGCTCCCGACCGGGTGGATCGGCTCGCGCTGCTGTGTACCTCGGCGCTGCTCGGGCCACCCGAGGGGTGGACAGCCCGCGCCGACACGGTCCGCCAGCACGGCACCGCGGCGGTCACCGACGCGGTGGTGTCCCGGTGGTTCCGGCCCGACTTCGCCGCGGCCAACCCGGAACTTCTCGCCCGGTACCAGGACATGCTCGGCAGCACACCGCCGGAGGGGTATGCCGGCTGCTGCCTGGCGATCCGGGACATGGACCTGCGGGACCGCCTCGGGGCCGTCCGCGCCCCGACCCTGGTGTTGGCCGGGGCGGACGATCCGGCCACCCCGCCCGACCACGGCCGGGCGATCGTCGAAGGTATCGGCGGGGCAACGCTGGCGATCATCGAACGGGCCGCGCACCTGGCCAACGTGGAGCAACCGGCGGAGGTAACCCGACTGCTGGTCACCCACCTCGCCGGTCCCGACCACCGCGACCAGGGCTGAGAGGGGTGCGGGTGGGCGAGGACGAAAGCCGAGCACGTGGGATGTCGGTGCGCCGCGCGGTTCTTGGCGACGATCACGTCGACCGGGCGGTCGCGCACACCGACCGGTTCACCACGGACTTCCAGGACCTGATCACCCGGTATGCCTGGGGCGAGGTGTGGACCCGGCCCGGTATGGACCGGCGCACCCGTAGCTTCGTGACGCTGGCCATGCTGGCCACCCTGCGTCATGACAACGAGGTCGCCATGCACGTGCGGGCGGCGCTGCGCAACGGTCTGACCGCCGATGACATCGCCGAGGTGTTGTTGATGGTGGCGGTCTACGCGGGCGTGCCGGCGGCCAACCGGGCGTTCGCGGTGGCCCAACGGACCCTGGCCGAACTGGCTGCCGAGGGTGGGACGAGCGAACCCGGCGAGCCGGCCGGCTCCTGATCGACGGGCCTGGTCCTGCTCCGCATCTGGAGCAGGACCATCCCGGCGCGGTGCACAGGCGGAGGGCCACCGCCGGGATACCGTGGCGGCGTGTCCCTGACCCGCCGTGGCCTGCTGGTCTCCGCGGCCGGTACCGCCACCCTGGTGGCGGCAGCGGGCTGTACGGCCGGGTCGCCGACGTCCTCCCAGGGCACCATGCCGGGTTCGATACCGGATCCAACTTCGGTACCTGGTTCGGAATCGAGTTCGGCGTCGGCCGCCGGTGCCCGACCCACGCCGCCGGCGACACCACGCCACCTCCCGCCGGAGGTGGTCCGCGGGCCGAGTACCGAACATGCCGTCGCGCTCACCTTCCACGGAGCTGGCCCGGCCGGGGTCGCCCAGCAACTGCTGGCCGAGGTAGAACGGGCCGGTGCTCGGGTCACCGTGCTGGCGGTGGGCACCTGGTTGGGCGAGCAGCCGGGTATGGCCGGGCGGATCCTGGATGGCGGGCACGATCTGGGTAACCACACCGAACACCACGGACCGATGGCGCAGATGGACGACGCCACCGTGTACGCCGAGATCGCCCAGTGTGCGGCCAGGCTCCAGGCACTGACCGGTTCGATCCGCACCTGGTTCCGGCCGTCGCAGATGCACAACTCCACCCCGTTGGTGCGGGCGGCAGCCCGACGGGCCGGTTATCCCACCGTGCTGTCCTACGACGTGGACTCGCTGGACTACACCGATCCTGGTCCAGACGCCATCACCCGCACGGTGCTGCGCGCCGTCGGCGACGGCTCGATCGTGAGCATGCATCTGGGTCACCCGGACACGATCAGCGCGCTGCCAAGAATCCTGGACGCCCTGCGGACACGCGGGCTACGCGTTGTCACGGCCACCGAACTCCTCGGTTGAGCACCGTCGAGTCTGACCGGGATCAGGTCGAGCCGCGAAAGGTCGCGGCGGCCCATTGACGGCAGCCTGTCTGAACGGCGGGATCCCTATCCCCCGGCTCCGGCATGGCAAGCCCTGGTTTGGTCCCACTGACCGTCGAGGATCGTCTTCCGGCACAGATGCGGTGACGACCGGCAGCGCTCCATGACAGCCCCCGTTGACTGTCCGCCGCCTTATGCGTCGGCTTGTGGATACCGTCGATACGGTAGGGGGAGGCAGGAACAAGCAGGAATCGGTCGCTCGATCCGATGTCCTGCTGGCGAACGTTCTAGGCTGGCCCCTCTGCTGGCTACCAACGACAGACTCATGGGTGGACAGGTGAAGGACGTGGAGAAGCAACTGACCGGCGGTGCCGGCAGTACCGGATCGACGCCCCAACCCACCACAGTGGGTGATGTTGACGAGCCGTCGGCCGCTGTGGTGGGCATGGTGAGACGGTGGCGGCGGGTACCGACCATCGTGTGGGCGATCACCGGCCTGCACGTCACGCTGATGGTGTTGTGCTCAGTGCTCTACCCGCCGTTCACCGGCTACGACGAGGCCTGGCATGTGGACATGACCTGGTCCTACTACCAGGGCAATGGCGTCTATGGTCCCGGGCAACGGTTGATGGACCGCGGCATCGAGGTCGCCGTCGAGTCGGTGCAGACGCCGCCGCCCAATGTGCCCTACGCCGACGCGCCGATCCTTCCGCGCGATCAGCGGCTATCCTTCGGTGAACTGTCGGACGACCGGCCGGTCACCTACCCGGTGCCGAACCAGATGGTGCAGCACCCGCCGTTGTACTACGCGGTTGAGGCTGGCCTGCTGCACGCGATCCCGGGCAGCGAGAACCTGCCGTACGACCAGCAGGTGTGGTTGCTACGGCTGTTCAGCATTCTGCTGATGGCACCGGTACCGCTGCTGTGTTGGGCGACCGCGCGCCGACTGGTGGGCGATGGCCCGGCCCCCGTGCTGGCTGCGCTGGTGCCGGTGACGATCCCCGGACTGTCCCGGTTGGGCGGCTCGGTCAACAACGACAACCTGCTCATCCTGCTCTTCACAGCGCTGATTTACGTGCTGGCCCGTGTGGTCACCGGCGACCTGCGTAAGCGAACCGGATTGCTGGTCGGTGTGCTCGGCACGCTGGCCCTGCTCACCAAGGGTTTCGCGCTCGTCCTGCCGGTGGTGATCGCGGCGGCCTACGGCGCGGCCTGGCTGCGGCACCGCCGGCGACCGCTTGCTCCGGTCGGCATCGCCGCGCTGGTAATCGGCGCGTTCGGCAGCGCGTGGTGGGTACGCAATCTCGTCCTCTACGGTGCCGTCCAACCATCTGGCCTTGGCCCGTACTGGACCGCGCAGATCGCGGGACCGTCCCGGTCCGGCGGCACGGCGACGGCCTTCGTTCCGGGATTCTTCCGCCGGCTGGTGGCCCGGGTCTGGGGTGGCTTCGGCCTGCCGGATGTGCCGCACCTGCACGAGCGGGTGGTGGACAGTTGGTTCATCCTGCTGGTGGTCGGCGCGCTGATCGGTGTCGGGTACGGCATCGGTCGCGACGGCCGGCGCGGTCGGCTCGCCGCTGCGGTGTTCCTACTACCCATTGTCGGGATTCTGGGGATCGTCTTCACCGGATCGCTCGACGCATTCCTGTTCAACCAGCGGTACGCCGGGGTGCAGGGGCGTTACCTGTATCCGGGCCTGGCCGGACTCGCCGTGCTCGCCGCCTGGGGGTGGTGTCGGCTGGCCGGCCGTGGCGCGCGGTTCCTGCCGCTGGTCGTGGCGTTGGCCGGGTTGGCGACCCAGGCCCGGGCGTGGATGCTGCTGATGATCTCCTGGTGGGCCCCGCGGACCGACGGGTATGGCGTGGCCGCGCTACGCGAGGCGCTGGGCGGTGTGCTCCGCTGGTCACCCTGGCCGCACAAAGTCACACTGGTACCGTTTGTTCTGTTCGTCCTCCTGTCACTGGCGATACTTGCACTGTCCGTCCGGGGCGCGCTGCGACAATCCACCCTCTCGGCGTCGCCGGTCACTCGGGATCCGGGCCGACCCGTGCTGCTGGACGGTGCGGCAGCCGACGGATCCTGACTCTGACGCACCGTCGGACGGACCCGGGATGAGGCACATCCGGGGCACCTCTGCCGGCAACGCCGGCGGTGTTGTGGTCGGGGCGGCATATCCTCCGACGTGGATCAGGCGACCAAACCACCAACTGTGGCGAGTACGGCCAAGCCACCCGCCAGGGTGCCCATGGCCAACAGTCGCAGCGCGCCGCGCTTCCAGGCGACCATGATGACGCACGCCAGCGCCAACGGCTCCATCGACAATCCATACCGCGGGTTCACCGACGGGAAGTAGTGACCCGTGCTCATGTACACCTGAAACTCGACCACCAACGGGTATGCGACCAACCCCGCCAGGGTGATCGCACCAATCAACCAGGCAGTTGATCGCCGGGCCCAAGCGGTGAGCGCCATGAGTGGCGCGGCCACAATCGCCACGTCCAGCGCCCGACCCCAGAGCACCAGAAGCCCTCCGTTTATGCTCATCGGCAGGAAGTAGTCCGATTCAGGTGACATCCCTTTCAGAAGCGTCGAGACCAGCTCGCCGAACGGCGATCCGATCATCGGCCGGTCACTGACGCCAGCTACCGGGTTCACCCAGTTCGGGTCACCTCTGCCTGCCTGAAACAGCGCCCAGCCCTCATACACGACCAGGAATGCCGCTCCGATGCCCGCCACGGCCAAGACCATGTGCCGGGCCATGGTTCGATCCTCCGAACGCCATTTGCTCACGGCCAACACGCCGAGTGCGACGGCGACGATCAAAAGCGGCAGTACGTTGATAACTTTCGTTGCAACGATCAGCAACGCGGACACTGTGGGGAAAACCCACCCGAGACGGTGTTGTCCAACGAACCGGGCGAACACCAGTAACGCCAGCGCGCCGGCGAGCGGCGCGGCCGCGTCATTGTTCACCGTGCTACACGCGCGTAGCACACCGGGAAACAGTGGAAGCAGAACGGTTCCGAGCACCGCGTACTTCTGGGGCACATCGAAGGCTCGCAGCGCGAGGAACAGCACCAGCATCGCGGCCCACAGCCACAGCACACCGACCAGTCTGGCCAGGACAAAGAAGTGAGGACCAGGTACAACGGCGTCGGCAAGTCGAGCAAGTCCCCCCGTGACCCCGTAGTAGAGGGGCGGATGGCTGAAGTTGTAGTCCTCTCCCCTGGATGGGAACGCGGCTGGATCTGGATCGATCTGACCGCAGGGCGCCAGACGCGGTACGTAGCCAGCCACTCCCCGGCAAGCAAGCTCCTGGAGCACCTCCGGAGCCACCGGTGTCCCAGCCTCGGGGACCTGACCATGCGCCAACCGCCAGGCGTAGTCGGCATGGGTCCACTCATCGAACGGGGACATCTGCGGGGCGCGGACGGCGGCCAGGCCGACCAATACCGCAGCTAACACGGCGGTGGCGACACCGATCCAGATCAGCGGCCGTGTCACCACCAAGATCGAGGGACGACCGGATCGGTGCACACTCGGGCCCGCGACTGTCTGCGAGATCATCGCCCCTCTGATTTCCCTCTGCCATGGTCGCCGAGACGCCGATCAATTCGGCCACGCATTCGCCTGCAAATCTCGCTCATCCCGCCTTGGCGGTAGTACTGGCGAATCAACTTGAGGTCCTCACGCCACGACGGAATGTAGGTCGTCGGGACGGCCAACGGTTCTCCTGGGACGGGCGCGGTAGCGGCCAGTTGATCCGGCGCTCGTCGGGGTCGTTCGCAGAAATGCAACAATGGTTCGAGTACCTTGTCCCAGGTGAAGTCCACCCGTGCCCGTGCCACGTTCTCACGACAGTGGGCTACTGCAGTACCTCCCCCCAGCAGTTCTGCCAATGCGTTTGCCAACGCTGGCGGATCACATTCCGGAACGGTCCGACCGAGATCCTCGCGCTCGATGAGATCGGCGAACGCGTCACCGCGGGTAGACACGATTGGCAGGCCGGCCCAAAGGTAGTCCAGTATCCGCGTCCGGAAGGAAAACGTCGTCTCAAGGTGGTCGACGTGCGTACTTACCCCAATATCGGCATCGAGTAGGTAGTTCTGTCGGTCTTGGTACGGGACCCAGCCTTCGTTGAAGAACACGTGCCTTCCGGAGAGGCCGAGCGAGCCTGAGACCCGCACCGCCTCCACCGCCGCACGCATCTGCGGTAGCTGGGGATTCGGATGGGCCATACCGAGGAAGTACAACCGGACGTCGTCGCGAGACCTCCGCAACAGGTCCACCGCTCGCACCAGGGTGACCGGGTCAAACCAGTTGTAGACGCCGCCGGCCCACAGGATCACCGCGTCGTCGTGCCCAATACCCGGCACCACGCCCCTGATCGCCGGGGCGGTTCGCCTCGGCGGCTCCGTCTGCAGACCGAAGGGACAGACCGCGATGAGGGAACGGGCCGAAGGATCCGCATCATAGTTCGTCACGTTGAGGCGACCGACCGAGGCCAGACCACCCAGCCAGAAGTTTCGCTGCTGTTCACTGGCGCAGAGGAAGAAGTCACCGCGCAGCAGCTGCTCGTTCAGAACCCGTACGGCGTTGTTTACATTGGCCGTCCGGCGCATGTCATCGATGGCGCCAGCCATGGCGAGCTGCTCCAGGTGTACCGGGTCATACAGATCCACCACCAGAATGCGATCGCTGTCCCGCAACCAGGGCGCGTTCTCCATCACGAAACCTTGGAAAACCACCACATCTGCCCACTCGACCTGAGCAGAAAGTCTGCGATACGGGACGTACCTGGCGAACAGGTCTGACCTGTCCAGAGTACAGCTACTTGTGGACACCAGCCGCACATCGTGCGCACTGGTCAGCGCTCGCGCGATGTGCATCGCCCTGATCGCTGGCCCAGCCATCTTCGGCCCCAGCCCGTCATCAACAACGACCAGGATGTGGCTCACTGGTCAAGGGCTCGCACGGTTGCGCCCGTGCGCCCCCCGGGATCACACAGGTACGGGTAGATACTGGCCAGCGCGGCATCCCAGTCGGAGTGCCGGGCGGCGATGTCGGCCAGTGCCTGGGTACCGAGCCGGTCGCGTAGTCCCGGGTCAACACACAACCGCTCGAGACAGTCCACCAACCCATCGACAGTACGCTTGGCCAACAACGAGTTCTCGCCATCTCGCAGGATCCAGTGGCCCCAAGGATTGTCGAACGCGACCACCGGAACCCCGCATGCCATGAGTTCCAGCGGCAGGTAGGACGGGTGCCTCGACACCGTCAGAGCCATGCCGACATCACAGTGCCGGTACAGTTCACCGGTGGCCCGGTAGTCGAGCAGGCCCAGCCGTTTGATATCCATCTCGGCACCGGAACCGACCGCCCAGGCACCAGCCGCGACGATGCGC
>DATCXL010000595.1:0-5435 GCA_036565825.1 Mycobacteriales bacterium | reverse complement strand
CACCGCGAGCCTGCTCGCCGCCGAGGAGGTGGCCCTGGAACTGGGCCTGCCGGTACGGATGCGACTGGTCTGCTACGCCTTCGCCGGAGTCGAACCGGAGTACATGGGAGTGGGGCCGATCCCGTCCACCCAGAAAGCACTGGCCAGGGCTGGCCTGTCCATCGGCGACATCGGCCTGTTCGAGCTGAACGAGGCGTTCGCCGTGCAGGTGCTGGCGTTCCTGGAGCACTTCGGGATCGCTGACGACGACCCCCGGGTCAACCCCTACGGCGGGGCCATCGCGGTCGGCCACCCGTTGGCGTCCTCGGGGGTTCGACTGATGACCCAACTGGCCAGGCAGTTCGCCGAGCACCCCGAGGTGCGCTACGGGTTGACCGCGATGTGCGTCGGCATCGGCATGGGCGGCAGCGTCATCTGGGAGAACCCACACTGGAAGGCAGCCAAGTGAACCCGACGCAGTTCGCCGACGAGGTCGTCACCCACGCGCAGGCCCGGTTCCTGTCAGTGCCTGGGATCGACGGCGAGGTCGCCCTGGTCACTCTGGACAACGGGCACGACCACCGCCGACCGTCCACCTTCGGACCGGCCGGTCTGGCCAGCCTGGACGCCGCGCTGGACCAGATCGACGCACACCAGCCGCCGGTGGCGGCGATCGCGGTGACCGGTAAGCCGTTCGTGTTCGCGGTGGGTGCCGACGTGACCGGCATCCCGCAGGTGACCGACCGGGACACCGCACGGGAGATCGCGCGGACCGGGCACCGGGTGTTCGCCCGGCTGCGGGATTCGGCGGTGCCCACGTTCGCCTTCGTCAACGGCGCGGCGATGGGCGGTGGATTGGAACTGGCCCTGCACTGTCATTACCGCACCCTGTCCGGTTCGGCCGCGGCGATCGCGTTCCCGGAGTGTTTCCTCGGGCTGGTGCCCGGCTGGGGCGGCACCCAGTTGTTGCCGAACCTCGTCGGCGCGGACCGGGCGATCACCGTCATAATCGACAACGCACTGAACAACAACCGCATGCTCAAGCCGGCCCAGGCCCACCAGTTGGGCATCAGTGACGTGCTGTTGGAGGCCGCCGACTTCCTGGAAGAGTCACTTCGCTGGGCCGGTGGGGTACTGCGCGGCGAGATCACGGTGACCCGGCCCGAAGTGGACCGGGGCCCGGCCTGGGACGAGGCGGTCGCCCGGGGACGGGCACTGGTCGACGCCAGACTGCACGGTGCCGCGCCGGCCCCCTACCGGGCACTCGACCTTGTCGCGCTGGCCCGCACCGCGCCGTTCGCGCAGGGTTGCGCGGCCGAGGACGAGGTGCTGGCCGACCTGCTCATGACCGAGGAACTCCGTTCGGGCCTGTACGCCTTCGATCTGGTGCAGAAGCGGGCCCGCCGGCCGGTCGGGGTGCCCGACGCGTCGCTGGCCCGGCCGGTGACCAAGGTCGGAGTGGTCGGCGCCGGCCTGATGGCCGGTCAGCTCGCGCTGCTGTTCGCGCGCCGGCTGGGAGTGCCGGTGGTGTTGACCGACCTGGACTCCGAACGGTTGGACCGGGGCGTGGCCTACGTACACGGCGAGATCGACACGCTGGCCGCCAGGAGACGGCTCACCTCCGACCAGGCCAACCGGTACAAGGCACTGGTCACCGGCTCACTGACCAAGGACGCGTTCGCCGACGCGGACTTCGTGATCGAGGCGGTGTTCGAGGACCTGAAGGTCAAGCGGCAGGTATTCGCCGAGGTGGAGCAGGTCGTCGGGCCGGAGTGTGTGTTGGCGACCAACACCAGTTCGCTGTCGGTAACCGAGATGGCCGCGGGCCTGACCCACCCCGAGCGGGTGGTCGGTTTCCACTTCTTCAACCCTGTCGCGGTGCTGCCACTGCTGGAGGTGGTGCGGGCCGGGCGGACCGACGAGGCGACGCTGGCCACCGCGTTCGCGGTGGGAAAGCAGTTGAAGAAGTCGTGTGTGCTGGTCGCCGACGCACCCGCGTTCGTGGTGAACCGGCTGCTGACCCGGTTCCTCGGGGAGGTCACCCAGGCCATCGACGAGGGCAGTGACCTGGTCGAGGCCGACCACGCGCTGGACCCTCTTGGCCTGCCGATGTCCCCACTGGTGCTGCTGGCCCTGGTCGGACCGGCGGTGGCCCTACACGTGGCCGAGACGCTGCACGAGGCGTTCCCGGACCGGTACCACGTCTCGGAGAACCTGCGCCGGGCGGTGCGGATGGGCAAGACGTCGTTCTACACCTGGGACGGTGGCCAGCAACGGCTCGACCCAGAGGTGGCCGCCCTGTACCGGAACGGGCAGGACGGAGACGGCGGTCCCTCTGCCGAGCAGGTGCGGGAGCGTGCGCTGGCGGCACTGGCCGGCGAGATCCGGCTGATGTTGGACGAGGGTGTGGTGGCCGAACCACAGGACATCGACCTGTGCATGCTGCTGGGCGCCGGCTGGCCGTTCCACCTCGGCGGGGTCACCCCCTATCTGGACCGCACCGGAGTGTCCGAACGGGTCACCGGCCGCCGTTTCCTGCCGCCGGGCGTGGCCAGCCTGCCCGGCTGACCACGCTGACCGCGCCGACCCGTGGCGGGCACACCCACGCACCGACGCGGGTGTGCCCGCACCAACGCTGACCGGTGCCAGTCGCGGTCAACTCGACGGGCGATCGCGGATCGTGTCGAGATAGGCGCCGATCGCGTCTCGGTTCCTGGTCAGGCAGCGGATACGCGAGTCCATCCGTTCGCGCTCTTCTTCAAGAATCGCGATCAGCTCGGGGGCCGCATCGGAAACGTGGATCGTGCACGGGTTGTCGAGGCAGGGCAGAATCTGTTTGATTATCTTGGTTGGCAGGCCGGCGTCGAGCAGGCCACGGATCTGCACGACGCGGTTGACCAGGCACTCGGCATAGTCCCGGTAGCCGTTCACCGCGCGGTCCGGAGCGAGCAGGCCCTGCTCCTCGTAGTAGCGCAGCAGACGCGGGGGCACGTTCGTACGCCCGGCCAGTTCCCCGATCCGCATCGCGACGTCACACCCTCAGCTCGAACTTTCCTTCACACAAGTGTCAACCTTTGAGTATGGACCCATGTCCGTACGAAAATCATCCGCGCCAGCCGCCGTGCTGGCGGTGCTTTCGATGGCCCAGTTCCTCATCGCCCTGGACTACTCGATCATCTATGTCGCCCTGCCCAGCATCGCCGACGACCTGGACATCGGGCTGACGCTCACCCAGTGGATCGTCAGTGCCTATGCCGTGCTCTTCGCGGGCTTCCTCGTCGTGGGGGGCCGCCTGTCGGACCTTGTCGGAGCGAAGCGACTGTTCGTCGTCGCCATCGCCACCTTCGGGGTCGCCAGCGCGGTCGGCGGCACCGCCGGTGACGGGACGGTACTACTGGCCGCCCGCGGCGCACAGGGCCTCGGCGCTGCCGTGCTGCAACCAGCCGTGCTGGCCCTCATCGGCACGACATTCCCCGCCGGTCCGTCGCGCAGCAGGGCACTGGCGGTCTGGGGTTCGGTCGGAGCACTGGGTCTCGCCGCGGGGGCCATCCTCGGCGGGCTGCTCACCGCGGTGTCGTGGCGGCTGGTGTTCGTAGTCAACGTTCCGCTCACCGTCCTGTGTGCCCTGGGCGCGGCAGTCTGGGTGGGCTCGGCCCGTGACCACCCCCAGGCCAACCGCATCCCTATCCTCGCCTCGGTACTTGGCACCGGCACCGTGCTCGCGCTGGTCCTGGGACTCACCCTCGGCCCCGGCGTGGGTTGGAGTTCCACAGCGACTCGCGCCTGCCTCGGTCTGGCACTGGTTCTGTTCCTCGTGTTCGTCCGCAACGAGAGCGCCTCGGGTAACGCCCTGATCGAACCCGTCCTACGGGAAACACCCTCGCTGCGGGTTGGCGCCGGGGCGACCGCGCTCTACATGGCCAGCGTTGGTTCGGAGTTCTTCCTGTTCACCCTTCTACTCCAGTCCGTGAAGGGCTACCCGCCGTTACGGACCGGCCTGGCGTTCCTTCCGCTGGCCCTCATGATCACCGTGGGCAACACCACCGCGGGTCGTGTCGTGCGTCGGCACAGTCCGACCACCGTGCTCGCCGGCGGGTTCACCATCGCCGCGGTGGGTCTGCTCTGGCTCTCGCTCACCCTGCGCGGGGACTCCTACGCTGCCGATCTGCTCCCGGGGTTGCTGCTCAGCGGATTCGGGCACGGCCTCATCTACACGTCGATGTTCATTGTCGGCACCGGTGACGTGCCGGCCACGCACCAGGGCACGGCGGGAGCGTTACTGACCACATCCCAGTACCTGTCCGGCGCGATCACCCTGGCGGTCCTCACGCTGGCGCTCGGCCGGTCACCGGACAACGGGACCTTCCGGACCGGCTTTCTGATCATCACCGCGGCGGCGATCGCTGGACTTGCGCTGGTCGCAGTGCAGCGCCAGCGCCTCGAAACCCGTCCGGGTACGAATGTTCCAAACACGGAGGAATCACTTCTGGACGGCTGATCACCGCGTGCCGCTGGGCAGCCACCCGTTGGCTGCTCGGTCAGGCGAAGTCCTGGGGAGTGAACTCCTTCGGTTCGACCAGGACCAGCCAGTTGCCGGAGTTGTCCCGCATCACGGCCTCGACGCCATAGGGCCGGTCCGACGGTTCCTGCAGGAAGGTCACGCCCTTGGCACTCAGTTCCTGGTACGTCTTGCGGCAGTCGTCAACGGTCAGACCGAGCCCGCCCATCTGGCCCTTCTCCAACTGACGGCGGACGAAGTCGGCGGCGTCGGGGTCCAGCGGCGGACCGGGCAGCATCAGGGTGACCTCCAGTTCCGGCTGGCTGGGATGACCCACGGTGACCCAACGGAAGCCCTCACCCATGACGATGTCGGTACGGGCCTGGAAGTCCAGGACGTCGACGTAGAAGTCGCGCGCCTTGTCCTGGTCGAGGCAGTAGACGGTGACCAGCGAAATGTTTGTGATCATGCATTGACGGTAGGCCCGGCCACCGGGTCGTGCTTCTCCCAGATTGCGCGATCCGGCGCTTCCGCGACGGGTCCGGTGGTGCCGCCCGGGTCCAGCGCGCCGCGCATGAACAGGAAGCACCCGGGCACGTGCGGGCCACCCCGAGCCGCCCACCGGCTGCGGTAGGCGGTAGGGCTTTCTCCAACCAACTCGGTGAACCGCGACGAAAAAGATCCGAGGCTGGCGAACCCGACGAGCATGCACACCTCAGTCACGGTCAGGTTGGCGCCGCGCAGTAGGTCCTGTGCCCGTTCGATGCGCCGACGGGTCAGGTAGCGGATCGGTGTCTCACCGTAGGCCGTCTCGAAGCAGCGGACAAAGTGGAACTTCGAGACTCTGGCCACGCCAGCGAGCCGGTCCAGATCCAGCGCCGCCTGGTAGTGACGGTCGATGTGGTCGCGGGCCCGACGTAGATGCGGAAGAAGATCCACCGTCACCGTTCGCGCCGCC
>DATCXL010000244.1:0-5364 GCA_036565825.1 Mycobacteriales bacterium | reverse complement strand
AAGGCGGCCCAGCCGGCCCCGCCGGCCCAGGCCACCCCGCCTACCGCACCTCCTACCTGTGGGAACAGGTGTGGGCGCCGGACGCCTGGCTGGACCTGTGCAAGCGGTTCCTGCACGTGGAGAACCCGAGGACCACCCGCGGCCGGGGCAGCGGTGGCCGGACCGGCGTGCACGACCGGCCGATCATCTTCCCGCGCTTCCACCAGTGGCACGCGGTACGGGCGCTGACCGCGCACGTGGCCCGGCACGGTTCCGGGAACAACTACCTGGTCATGCACTCGGCCGGGTCGGGAAAGTCCAACACCATCGGCTGGCTGGCCCACCGACTGTCCACATTGCACGGTTCGGCCGAGCGCGGCGCCCTGGATCCCGACGCGGTCGAGGCCGGGCGGATCGAGCCGAACCGGCCGGTGTTCCACAAGGTGGTGGTGGTCACCGACCGGTCGGTGCTGGACCGGCAGTTGCAGGAGACCATCTACCAGTTCGACCACACCCCCGGCGTGGTGGAACGGATCACCGGTGCTGGCGGGTCGAAGTCCGCCGAGGTGACCGCCGCGTTGGCCAACACCGCCACCAAGATCATCATCGTCACGGTGCAGACCTTCCCCTACGTGCTGGAGGGGGTGTCCGCGCTGGCCGACCGGCGGATCGCGGTGATCGTGGACGAGGCGCACTCCGGCCAGTCCGGCGACTCGGTGGCCAAACTGAGGAAGGTGCTCCGCGGCATGGGGGCCGAGGAGACCGGCGAGGAGGACACCGACCTGCTCACCTCCTCGGCGGCCTACCGGGGCCGGCACCCGAACCTGTCCTACTTCGCGTTCACCGCCACCCCCAAGCACAAGACCCTGAACCTGTTCGGCATCGAGGACCCGGCCACCCAGCAGATGCGGGCGTTCCACGTCTACTCGATGCGCCAGGCCATCGAGGAGGGGTTCATCCTCGACGTGCTGGCCAACTACACCACCTACAAGACCTACTGGAAGGTCGCCAAGGACGACGCCGAGCACATTGAGGTCGACCGGGACAAGGCCGGATCACAGTTGGCCCGGCTGGTGTACCTGAACCCGGCGACCATGGCCGGGCACGCCGAGGTGATCGTCGAACACTTCCAGCGGCACACCCGGTGGCGGATCGGCGGGCGGGCCAAGGCCATGGTGGTCACCCGGTCCCGGGAGTCGGCGGTGCGGATGTTCCGCGCGCTGCGCCGGCAGATCGACGACCTGGAGTGCGACGACCTCGGGGTGCTGGTCGCGTTCTCCGGTTCGCTGAAGGTCGACGGCGTGGAGGTCACCGAGTCGGCGCTGAACGGTATCTCCGAGCGCGAACTGCCCGCCGCTTTCGCCTACACCCGCGCCGACGACCCGCACGCCGCCGCCCGCACCGGTAAGGCCGACGGCGCGCCACCCCGCACCGAGTACCGCATCCTGGTGGTCGCCGACAAGTACCAGACCGGGTTCGACCAGCCGCTGCTCACCTCGATGTACGTGGACAAGCCACTGGCCGGCGTGGCCGCCGTGCAGACCCTGTCCCGGCTCAACCGCACCCACGAGAACAAGAGCCAGGAGGACCTGTTCGTCCTGGACTTCGCCAACGACGCCGAGGACATCCAGGCCGCCTTCAAGCCGTACTTCACCGAGGCGGTGGCCACCCCCACCGACCCGAACCTGCTCTACGCCCTGGAACGGGCCGTGATGGACCACCAGATCCTGCGGGTCGAGGAGATGCGCGCGTTCGCCGAGGCGTACCTCGGTGCCCAACCCGCATCGGGCGCGGACAGCGGCACAGGCACCGGCACCGGGCCGGGTGCGCGGCGGTGGGAACGCACACACGCGTCGCTGTACCAACACACCGACCCGGCCCGGGCCCGGTTCGAGAAGCTGGCCGCCGAGGACCGCGACGCCGCCGAGATGTTCCGCTCGGACCTGGCCGACTACGTGCGCAAGTACGGGTTCCTCTCCCAGGTCATGCCCACACCGGACGTCGAACTGGAACGGCTGTACCTGTTCGGCAAACACCTGCTCAACCGGCTGCCGCGCCGGGCCGACCCGGCCATGGACCTCGGCGAGATAGACCTGACCCACCTGCGGGTGGCCAGGACCGGCGACCACGACATCCGGCTGGAACCCGACGGCGCGCAGATGCTCCCCGGGTTCGACCGCTCCGCCGCCGGCCTGGTGCCCGACCCGGCCCGGGCGCTGCTGTCGGAGATCATCGCCGCGTTCAACGAACGCTACGGCCTGGGCCTCAGCGACGCGGACCGACTGATGTACGAGGAACGGATCGCCGCCGCCGCCGAGGACCCGCACCTGGAACAGGTCGCGGTGGCCAGCCGCAACGAGGGCGACTTCGAGCTGCCGTTCGACCAGCGGTTCCGCGACATCATGGTGGACCGGGCCGAGGCCGACACGAAGTTCACCGAACGGTTCTTCTCCGACCCGACGTTCCAGAGCCAACTCACCCGCGAGGCCAGACGCGCCGCGTACCGGATGATCCGCCGCCGGCACAATCTGCCTGACACCACCTGATCCCGGGTGTCTCCCACTGGTCCTGTGCGCAGGGGGCACTCGGAGTGCAGCCGAACCCGGATCCGCCGCTACGGATCGCCGACCGCTACGAACTGACCCAGGCGATCAGCACCGGCGGCATGGGCCAGGTGTGGCGGGGCTACGACACCGTGCTGGACCGTGACATCGCGGTCAAGCTGATCCGGCCGGACCTGGTCGGCAGCGAGGACCGGGACGAGTTGGTCGGCCGGTTCCGCCGGGAGGCCCGGGTCACCGCCCGGATCGAACACCCGGGCGTGCCCGCGGTGTACGACGCGGCGTTCGACGAGCACGCCGACCGGCTGTTCATGGTCATGCAACTGGTGCACGGGGTGTCGCTGGCCGACCTGCTGGCCGAAACCGGCCCGCTGCCGGTGGACTGGGCGGTGTCGGTCGCCGCACAGGTGTGCGCGGTGTTGTCCTACGCCCACGCCGTGCCGGTGGTGCACCGCGACCTCAAACCCGGCAACATCATGGTCGCCACCGACGGCACGGCCAGGGTGCTGGACTTCGGGGTGGCCGCTGTGCTGCGCAGCGACGTCACCCGGCTGACCGCCACCGGCCGGGTGGTGGGCACCCGGCCGTACATGTCCCCCGAGCAGATCCGCAACACCCCGGTCACCCCGCGCGCCGACCTGTACGGATTGGGCTGCGTGCTGCACGAACTGCTCGCCGGCCAGCGGCCCTTCGACGCCGACGACGAGATCGCGTTGATGTACCAACACCTGGAACAGCCGCCCACCCCGTTGCGGGAACTGCGTGCCGAGGTGCCGGCCGACGTTGAGGCGTTGGTGCTGGACCTGCTGGCCAAGGACCCCGACGACCGGCCGGCCGACGCCCGGACCGTCTACGCCCGGCTGGCCCCGCACCTGCCCGTCCCCGAACCGGTGCCGGCCGGCGCCGAGGGTTCAGCCGAGGTGGCGCCGCCACCCGGTGGACTACCCGACCCCACCCGCCCGTACCGGCGGCCGATGGCACCGCGCCCCCGCCCGGTGGTCGGAGTTCCCACCGTGGTCCGGGGAACGGCCCCGGTCACCGGTCCCCGACCCGCCGAGCCCGCCGGATCGACCGGATCGACCGGGTCCACGGCTGTCCTGGTCAGTGCCGAGGAGGTCGACGCGGCGCTCGACCGGGCCGAGGAACTGATCGACCAGGGCCGGTTCAGCCAGGCCGCCGACGGGCTGGCCCGGGTCATCGCCGCAGCCAGGGTCGGCCGCGCGGCCGACGATCCGGCCGTGCTGGATCTGCGTTCCTCGCATGCCGGCGCACTGCTCCTCGGCGGCGACCTCCGCCGGGCACTGCCGGAACTGGACGCGCTGGCCGTCGCGTACACCCGGGCCGGCGGACCCGACGACGACCTGGCCCTGGACTGTCGCGGTCAGGCCGCGTACTGCCGGATGCAACTCGGCGAGATCGCCGACGCGCTGGCCGAGTACCAGGCCGTGTATGCCGTCCACCACCGCCGTGGTGACGACCTGGCCGAGGAGGTGCTGGAACTGCGGCGCACCATCGCCCGACTCCAGATGGGGGTGGGCCAGGAACGTCAGGCCGCCGCCGCGCTGCCCGGTCTGCACCGCGACGCCGTGGCCGTGCTGGGCCCCGACGACCCCCTCACCGCCGAGATCCACGACCTCCTCACCCGCCTGCACCTACCCGGCGACCTCCTCGGTTAGGCGCCTCTGCCCCCCACCTCTGTCTGGCCACT
Organism: Mycobacteriales bacterium; assembly: GCA_036565825.1. Taxonomy (GTDB): domain Bacteria; phylum Actinomycetota; class Actinomycetes; order Mycobacteriales; family DASULA01; genus DASULA01. The sequence continues at coordinate 1,116 of DATCXL010000244.1, read as the reverse complement.
ACAGTGCCGTGTCATGGCCATGGAAACAGCCTGGGACCAGGCATGGTTCTGGACCGAAGCATGGCAGGCGTGCGAGCGCGAAGCCGACGAGGACATCGCAACGGAAAGAACCCGCCGCTTCGACTCCGACGATGAGTTCCTCGCCGCCCTACGCAACGTTGGCCGACCCACGAATGGACCGCGTCGGTCGCCCACGACCTGAAGCGGCTGATGGCTGTGCAGCGTGCGGCGTTCGAGCCGCTGTCGGAGCCTTCGTCGAAGATCTGCGGGTCGGGCGCGGCTTTCGGAAGGGTCTGCGGGCTCAGAGGGTGCAGGGACAAAGAGGCATCCCCCTGACCGGAACACCTTCGCCCTGGTCAGGGGGGTGCAGGGAACCGCAGAGGAGCTACAGGCCGCCTAGACCGTCTCGAACTCTGCGGAGTAGGTCGATGTCTGTGGGAACGTGCCGTTCTACCGGAGTCGGCGGTCGAGGGTATGGGCTCGGCTTTCGAGGGTCCGGCTTGTGTCGTTGAGGCAGGCGGCTTGGTGCCCGGGCGTTCAGGAGCACCTCGGCCCACACCACCCTGCCCCGCGGTGCCGGGCTGGACCCCCACCTACGAGCGAGTGACCGGACCAGGGAGTGGTCGGGACCGCCCTTGGCATCGTTCGTCGTCGCAGGACGGGTGTCCCACACCTCTATGACGATGCTCGCCTCCAGGCCGAGCAGGCACACGTTGAGCGCGCCCACCTCATCGAACTCCGACCAGGGCGGGAGCGCGTCTGTCACGCCCGTTTCCTTGACCGCGTTGCTCACCAGTTCGGTCACCACCAGGACGGCATCCTCAACTGCGCACACCGCGCCCCAGTGTTCGAGCGTGTATGAGGTGAACATGCGCGACTCGTTGATCGCCGTGGGCAGGGCGACGACATCAAGTTCGCTGGAGAGGCGGGGACAGATGTGAGCCCTGGCGTGGAGGTAGGTCTCCGGCTGCTGTGGTGGGGTCATCGTTGCGTCTGTCTGAGCTTGGTCGGGATTTCCAGGTTGGGTCCGTGCAGGTTGTGTACTGAAGGTCACTCCAGGTCCAGCACCTCGGCGCCGGTCTCTTCGAGCAGGCAGCCGAGACGCAGCCGCCGCAG
>DATCXL010000572.1:0-4106 GCA_036565825.1 Mycobacteriales bacterium | reverse complement strand
CCGACGCAGCGCCTCTGTCGCCGTCATCGCCCGGTCCCGCCACTGCGCCGCGCGACTACCCGGCGCCGGCTCGGGCAACACCGGCTCACCCGGTGCCTCAACCGCGCGGGGGCGCACCAACACACCGGTGAGCACCTTCACCGCGTACACGGCGGCGGCCACGCCCAGTCCGATCGGCACCGCCGCTGCGGTAAGCGACGCGGTGAGCGCCCAGGCCAGACCGCCGGCGACCCCGGCGATCACACCGCCCCACGGGTCGATCAGGTCGTCACGTGACACATCGCGAAGTATGCCGGTCTCACCCCTTCACATGGACACCGCGGCACCCTGACGGTCAGAAGTTGGACAGCACGGCGGCGAGCACCTTCCCGATGCTGGCCGGGTCGCTGGCGTCGTAGGCGGTCGCCCGGGACGCCTGTCCGATCTGTTCGAGCTGGGAGAAGCTGGCCTGCCCGCCGTAGGCGATCGGGAACACCCGCACCGAATGCTCGGTGTCCTCCTGGGACAGGTCGGACAACAGGCTGTCGAGGTTGTTGTCCTGCGGGTACTCGTTCTTGCCGTCGGTTAGCAACACCACCGCGTTGATCTTGTCCGGGTCGAAGCTGGAACGCATCGACTCCACCGCCGCCCGGGTGGTCGCGTACAGGGCGGTGCCGCCCTCGGGAACCAGGCCGTTCACCTTGGCCTTGAACCCGCCCAGTGCCTGCTTGACGTCGGTGGGTTCGATGAGTTTGCGCCAGGGGTCTGGGCCGGTGGTCGGGGTGCTGAACGTCCACAGGCCGAGTTGGTCGTCGGGCGCGAGTTGGTCCACCGCGCCGATCGCAGCCTGCTTGGCCAGGTCCAGCCTGTTCTTGCCGGTCCCCTCCACCGCCGTGGTCATCGACCCGGAGACGTCGATCACGACCAGCACCCGGGCTCGCTTGCGCAGCGAGTCCCACGACGAGGCGACCTTGGCCAGCACGTTGGGGCCAGGCGGGTCGATGACGGTGAACTTCGCGTCGGGGAGCAGGCCGTTCTTGGTACTGATCTGTGCACCGGGCTTCCCGTCGTGGGTCCGGAACGCCGCGTCGGTGAAACGCTTCTGTTCCTTGGCGTCCAACACGAACTTCAGGAAGTCTGCCGCGGCGGCGCGCTTGGCGTCGTTCACCCACTCGGCGTTGAGCACGATGTAGGGGTTGTCAGAGACGAGGGTGCCTTCCTTGGGGTAGATCGCGACCAGCGGAACCCGCGGTGGGCCCTGCTTACCCAGGGTCGCCGGATCCCCACTGGGGTTGCCCCTGTTGTAGTCCCAGACGGACTTCTCCTCGACGGTCACGGCACTGATGTAGTTCAGTCCGTGCCCCTGCTCGCCGGCCCGGTACAGGTTCTCCAGGAACGTCAGCGTGGTGTCGCCGTAGTGCACCACCGACTGTTCGACGCCGCGCACGAACGCGGTCACCCTGGGGTCGGCGACGTCACCGACGCTCAGGTCCGAGGACCGCCCGGTGGCCGCGAAGTAGGTGGCGATGGTGGCGTTCAGGCCGGACGTGGAGAAGTTCGGGTTGGTCTTGCCGAGCTTGAACGCTCCCCACTCGGCGTGACCCTTCGAACCCCATCCGTTGGGGTCCTTGGCCAGCGACAGGATGTCGCTCCACCCGAGCTGCTTGTCCGGCCAGCCCAGCGCCTCGGCCATCGGTTTGGGCATGGCCACCACCAGCGGCGTCTGGGCGATCGACGGCATCTGCTCAGGGATGATGTTGCCCCGGTCCTGCGCGGTGGTGTGTTGCCGCACGATCACCGGCCACGAACTCGACGCGGGTGTCCACACGTCCGGGCGGGTTCCGTCGACCCGTTCGTCCCAACCCCTGGCCAGAGCGCTGGCGGCGTCGCCGGACGCCTTGGAGGCCACCTTCACATCGACGCACTGTCCGCCCACGGAGTGGTTCGCGACGTTGTAGTCGTCGGCGATGTGGGAGAGCAGGGCCGCCTTCTCCGAGGACGCGGCCACGTTGAGCACCGTGCAGCCCTCGCGGTGGACGTCGGCCTGTGAACTGCCGCCGTCGCTCTTGTCTTCGCCACCGCCAACGACCGCCCGAACCACCAGGATCAGGACCAGCCCGGCCAACGCGGCCACGAACAGCGGCAGGCGCCGTCGTTTCTGGGTCGACGGCTGCTGGTAGACCACGGTTCCCCCCATCAGGACGCCTGTCTGGCGCTGTTTGTGGTGGATTCTCGCAGTCATCGCCTGCTTCGGGGGCGTCGGTCCGTTTAATCCTTACCGCTCCGATACCGGAGACGATGTTCAGCGTCCGTAGAGGTGCTCCAGGCCGACGAGCAGGACTCCGCCGTCGCGTTCGCGGGCCTGCTTGACCAGGTCGGGGGCGAACCCGGTGGTGCGATGAACACGCCGAGTACCGCACCGGTGGCGTCGTGCCCGGCGTTGGTGAGCAGGGCCCGGATGTGTTCGAGCCGGCGCAGTTGGGCCAGCCCGGGAACGTGGTCGCGGGCCTTCGCCTCACCGATGAACGCCACACCCGACCCGGCGGTCCGGGGATGGGCGCCACGTCGCAGCGCGAGTACGTCGATCTCGTGGCTGGTCCGGTGCTCCCGGCAGGCCACCGTGGCCTGGGTGGTCACCCCGGCCTCGATGCCGGCCTCGTCGGTGGCGTGGCGGGCCGTCCATTGGGTGGCCAGCGCCTCGAAATGCGGGTCGAGGATCTTCGACTCGACCGTGTGCTCGACCTGGTCCCAGACCTGGCGGGCACGGCCCGCCTCCAGGTCGGCCAGGTGCGGTTCGATGACCAGGTGGTGCAGCCGGACCACCGGATCGGCGACCGTGATCACCGGTCGGCGGTGCAGCAGCATGTCCTGGCGGCGTTCCACGAATCCGGCCGACTCCAGCATGCCGAGTTGGTGGCTCAGCGAACTGGACTGCCGACCCACCAGGCCACCGATCTTCGTCGGGGAACTCTCGCCCGCCGCGATCGCGGCCATCAGCGACCTGTAGACAGCGGTGTCGTGGATGTGCGGGTCCTCGTGGATGAGCCGGTACGCCTCGTCGAACAGCGGCGCGGTCGGGCGCAACATGGTGCGGATCACCCAGTCCCCGAACCGGGCCGGGTCCTGTGGCACCGACTGGTCGGTGACCATGTCGCGGTACCCGGGCGTGCCGCCGATCATGGCGTGATGCAGGAACGCGGTCTGGACATTGTCGATCCGCCAGAAGGCGCGGGTGCCCCGGAAGTCGAACGGCCGCACCCGCAGTTCGAGAAGAGCACGCCCACGCAACGCCTTGGTCCCGGACAGTAGATCCGACATGACCGATATCGCCGAGCCGCACAGGACGAGCCGGAACGGTGCCCGGGTCGAGGTGGAACCGGGCCCGAGTTCCTCGTAGAGCGCCTGCATGATGGAGGGCAACCCCGGCGTCTCCCGGACGAGGTACGGGAACTCGTCCAAGATCAGCAGCGGAGGCCGGGCATCCCCACCCGCCTCGGTTCGCCCCACCATCAGTCGCGCGGCGGTGGTCAGCGCGTGCTCCCAGTTGTCGAACGACAGGGCGCCGGTCGGCAGGCCGTGCCAGGCGGCGACCGAGTCAGCGAAGCGGCGGATCGAGACCGCCTCGACCTGTTCGGTGGCCAGGTGATACAGGCCGCCGTTCGCCTCGGCCAGCCTGCGCAGCAGGTACGACTTGCCCTGACGCCAGCGACCATGGACCACCGCTAAGCGCAGCCCGGGCAGGTCCGATCCAGCGAACTCGGCCAGGTCCGCCCACTCGGTGTCCCGACCGAACACGTCCGCCGGCTTGGACAGCACCATTCCGCTCCCATGACTGGAACCAGCGTCAACGCGCTTAACCTAACTGCGTTAACGCTGGTTTCCCCGGCTGTCACGGACTCCGAGAGGGTGGACCGCCTGCCTGGCGGGCGGCGGTGTCCCGGAGCGCGGCCCGCAGGATGCGACGGGTGTGGCAGTCGCCGGATCGGTCGCCGGCCGACCACTGGCGGGACGTCGGCCACCGACCGGCCGTCCAACGATGGGATGCCAGCCGAGTGGTTGGCCAGCGGCGGCGGGCGCAGGTGCCACAGCGGCCCCGGGCGTCGAGTCGGTGGGCCACCGCGATGGCC
>DATCXL010000537.1:0-5255 GCA_036565825.1 Mycobacteriales bacterium | reverse complement strand
CCACCGGGCACCTGGCTGGTGGCCGAGAAGATCCTGGCGGTCGGGGAAACGCTGCCCTCGACCTGGGCCTGCGCCGGCACCACCGGCTACGACGCGCTGCGGGAGGTGTGCGGTCTGTTCGTCGACCCGGCCGCCGAGCCGGCGCTGACCGAACTGGACCGGGAACTGACCGGTGTCCCCACCGACTGGCCCGCGCTGGCGCACCACTGTCGACGGGTGGTGGCAACCGGGATCCTGCGGGCGGAGGTTCGCCGGCTGGTCTCGCTGGCCCCCGAGGTTGACCCGGACCCGGACCGGGTGGCCGACGCGGTGGTGGAGATTCTGGCCTGCTTTCCGGTGTACCGCAGTTACCTGCCCGAAGGCCCGGGGTATCTGGAACGGGCCGCCACCGAGGCGACCCAGCGCCGGCCCGACCTGGCTGGGCCGGTCGCGGCGTTGGTGGCCCGGCTGTCCGACCCTCGCGACGATCTCGCCGTGCGGTTCCAGCAGACCTCCGGGGCGGTGATGGCCAAGGGCGTGGAGGACACCGCCTTCTACCGGTACACCCGGTTCACCGCGCTGAACGAGGTGGGCGGTGACCCGTCGGCGTTCGGCGTGCCGCCGAGGGAGTTCCATGCCGCCTGCGCCCGTCGCCAGCAACGTTGGCCGAAGGGCATGACCACCCTGTCCACGCACGACACGAAGCGGAGCGAGGACGTGCGGGCCCGGCTGACGGTGCTGTCCGAACTGCCGGACGAGTGGGCCGAGGCGGTACGTGGCTGGGCTGGAGCGGCACCGTGTGGCGCCTTCGCCCACCTGCTCTGGCAGACCGCGGTGGGCGCCTGGCCGGTCCAGGTTGACCGACTGCACGCCTACTGCGAGAAGGCGATGCGAGAGGCCGGTGACCACACCGGCTGGGCCGACCCCGACCCGGACTACGAGGCTGCCGTGCACCGGGCCGTGGACCGGCTGTACGACGGCGGCGAACTGGCCGCCTCGGTGGCCGACTTCGCCGCCCGGATCACACCGTACGGGTGGGTCAACTCGCTGGGCCAGAAGTTGGTCCAACTCACCATGCCCGGCGTGCCGGACGTATACCAGGGTTCGGAACTGTGGGACAACTCCCTGGTCGACCCGGACAACCGTCGCCCGGTGGACTTCGCCACCCGCCGGGCGCTGCTGGCCCAGATGGACCACGCCGTGGGCTCCGGTGCCAGCGACGCTGTCCCACCGGTGGACCAGACCGGCGCAGCCAAGCTGCTGGTGGTGTCCAGAGCCCTGCGACTGCGTCGGGACCAGCCGCATGCGTTCGGGTCCTACACGCCGGTTGAGGTCCAAGGACCGGCCGCCGACCATGTGCTTGCGTTCGACCGCGGCGGGGCCATCACGGTCGCCACCCGGCTCCCGGTAGGCCTGGTGCGTGCCGGTGGGTGGGGCGGCACCGTGCTTGTGCTGCCGCCCAGGCGGTGGTGCGACGCGCTGACCGGCACCGACCACCCCGGTGGTGTCGCGGTGCCGGTCGCGAACCTGCTCGGGCGGCTCCCGGTGGCACTGCTCTACCGGACCGGGGTCTGAGCGATCAGTGCCCGGCCTGGTTCGCCGTCACCGCGCCGTTCTCGACGGCGACCCGCTCGACCATCCGGACGCCGCCAACCGCCTCGGTAACCGGCTCGGTAACCGCCGGAGTAGCCAGTTCGACCAGGTTGCCGTCCGGGTCCCTCACATAGACCGAGGTGATCGGTCCGGTCGCACCGGTCCGCTCCACCGGCCCCTGCTCGACCGCGACCTGCAGGTCCGCGAGTCGGGCCAGGACCTGCGCGGGGGTGCTGTCGACCAGGAGACACAGGTCGGCCGACCCCGGTGTGGCCAGTGCCGCTCTGGGCTCGAACTCGCTACCCCAGATGTGCAGGTTGATTTTCTGGTCACCGAAGGTGAGCGCATGGCGCCCCTCGCCGAACACGACGTGGGACATCCCACAGACACCGGTGTAAAAGTTGAGCGTGGCCGGCAGATCGGTCACGGTCAACACCAGGTGATCCAACCGTTTGACTCGCATCCCGGCCTCCTGCCGCACAGTTGTTCGAGTACACCGCCCACCATCCTGACCATGTTCTGCCGGCCATGGCCACCGGGAGTGAGCAGAACCACCCTGCATGGGCCCTACTCCGGCGACCATATGTGGCAAACACCGAAATGTTTTGGTGCCATTGGTGATTCTGGTAACTCTGCTGGCAGGACTCCGGTGACTCTGGCGAATCGGTCCGGCCGATCACCAGTTGGACAGATGATCGTCCGGGCCCGGCTGATACCGCGGGAGCGCCACTGTGACCCGAAGCACACCATGTGACCGCGATGCGAGGCCCCCTGACAACGAGCGCTGGAGGGGGGCGGCATGACGGTGTTCCGGGTGTGGGCACCCGACCATGACGAGGTCCGCGTCCGGCTACCTGCCTGCTCGCCGCCGGTCGAGCACCGGATGCAGCCGGGACCACACGGATGGTGGAGCAAGGACATCCCGACCGCCGCCCCCGGAACCGACTACGTCTACCTGCTCGACGGATCCGACACCCCGCTGTCCGACCCGCGTTCGCGCTGGCAACCACAGGGTGTGCACGGGCCGAGCCGGGTGTACGACCACGGCGCCTACCGGTGGTCCGACTCCGCGTGGACCGGTCGCGGGTTGGCCGGCAGCGTGCTCTACGAGTTGCATGTGGGCACCTTCACCCCCCAGGGCACCCTCGACGCCGCGGTGAAGCGACTCGACCACCTGGTCGACCTCGGGGTGGACATGGTGGAGTTGCTGCCGGTCAACGCGTTCAACGGCGTGCACAACTGGGGCTACGACGGGGTCTGTTGGTTCGCCGTGCACGAACCCTACGGGGGACCGGACTCGCTGAAACGGTTCGTGGACGCCTGCCACACGCGTGGCCTGGGCGTGGCCCTGGACGTGGTGTACAACCACGTCGGCCCATCCGGGTCCACTCTGGAGCACTTCGGGCCGTACTTCAAGGAGGGGCGCAACACCTGGGGACGGTTGGTGAACCTGGACGGCCCGGCCTGCGACGAGGTACGCACACTCATCGGCGACAGTGTGTGCTCGTGGTTCGCCGACTACCACGTTGACGCGCTGCGGCTCGACGCGGTACACGCGCTGGTCGACCACGGCGCCGTCCACCTGTTGGAGGATTTGGCCTCCCGGGTCGATGCCCTGTCGGTACACCTGCGGCGCCCACTGACCCTCGTCGCCGAGTCCGACCTGAACGATCCACGCCTGGTCACCCCGCGCGCCGCCGGTGGATGCGGACTGTCCGCGCAGTGGAACGACGATGTCCACCACGCACTGCACGCCCTGTTGACCGGCGAGCGACAGGGCTACTATGCCGACTTCGGCTCCTACGCCTGCCTGGAGAAGACCCTGACCAGGGTCTTCTTCCACGACGGCACCCGGTCGAGCTTCCGGGGTCGGCGGCACGGCCGGCCGGTGGACACCGAGCGCACGCCCGGGCACAGGTTCCTGGCCTACCTCCAGAACCATGATCAGGTCGGGAACCGGGCACAGGGTGACCGGTTGTCCGCGCGATGCTCGCCCGGCCTGCTCATGGTGGGCGCCGCCCTGGTGCTGACCTCACCGTTCACGCCCATGCTGTTCATGGGCGAGGAGTGGGCCGCCAGCACCCCCTGGCAGTTCTTCACCAGCCATCCCGAACCGGATCTGGCCGCCGGGGTCGGCGACGGACGCCGTCGAGAGTTCGCCCAGCACGGCTGGCAGACCGACCAGGTGCCAGATCCGCAGGACCCGGCGACATTCTCCAGGTCGAAGCTGGACTGGTCCGAGCCGGAACGCGAGCCGCACTCGACGGTGTTGGCCTTCTACCGCAGGTTGATCGCGTTGCGCCGGGCACACCCGGACCTGTCTGACCCGCGGCTGACCCGGATGCGGGTTGACCACGACGAACTGGCCGGATGGATGGTGGTTTATCGGGGTCGGTTCGCGGTGATCTGCAATCTGGCGACCGGACGCCGGCAGGTGCCGGTGCAGGGCACCGCCGTGGGCGTGGCCCTTGCCTCGGAACGAGGGTTCGTCTACACCGACGACACCGTCGAACTGTCCGGCGAGTCCGTGGTGGTCGCGACGATCACTAACAATTCAAACAGCGGACCGCCCAACAGTACTGGCCCGGGGGCAACCGCCGTAGGCTGAGTCGTCCGATATCCGTAACGCCCGTACGCCCATTCGACCAGTCCAAGCTCCGCCCTTCGGTTCGTGGTGATCCAGCAGGTCGGCACCCAGATCATCGACCGCGCCGAGCCAGGCGGACGGACTGACCGAGGCGGAGTCGAACGGTGCGGAAAGGAGCGGGTGTGGTCGATTCCGAACCGGCGAGCATGCCGGCTCCCCTCCGCCCGGCCGGACCGGTTCAGACTGCGGCCGCCGGCGCCGGTCGCGGTGGGCATACGGCGCACAGGCTGTGGGAGAACGGGATGGCGCTGCTCTTTCTGGCACCGTCCCTGCTGGTGTTCGGGTTGTTCATCTTCTTCCCGCTTGTGCGGTCGGTGTTCCTGAGCCTGCACACCCAGGACATCATCGGCCGACCGACGCTGTTCGTCGGCCTGGACAACTTCCGCGTGATGTTCTCCTCGCCGGCATTCGTGCGGGTACTGGTGACCACCGGCCTGTACACCCTGCTGACGGTGCTGCCGGGTATCGCACTGGCCGCCGGGCTGGCCCTGTTGGTGAACAACCGGCTGGCCGGGATGCGGATCTTCCGTACCGCCTTCGCGATGCCCTTCGCCTACTCGGTGGCCACCGCCGCGGTGGTGTTCGGCACGCTGTACAACCCGGCGGTCGGCATCCTCAACTACGTCCTGAGGCTGTTCGGGCTGGGAGCGGTCGGTTGGCTGACCGACCCGGCCGTCGCGCTGGTCAGCATCGCCATAACGACCGTGTGGATGTCGCTCGGCTACAACCTGCTGGTGCTGCTCGCCGGGATGGGTGCGGTGCCCGACCACCTCTACGAGGCGGCCCGGCTCGACGGCGCGGGCGGGTGGCGGCTGGTACGCGGCATCACCCTGCCGCTGCTCACCCCGAGTCTGTTCTTCCTGGTCGTGGTGAACACCATCGGGTCCCTACAGAGCTTCGGGCAGATCTACATCCTGACCCGCGGCGGGCCGGCCGGGTCCACCACCACGCTGGTCTACTCGATCTACGACCGCGCGTTCGCCAACAACAACAACGACTTCGGGCTGGCCTCGGCGCAGGCACTGGTGCTGCTGGC
>DATCXL010000536.1:0-2060 GCA_036565825.1 Mycobacteriales bacterium | reverse complement strand
TGGGCGATGCTGACCTGGTAGAGGGTGACGTTGGTGGGGCCGAAGGCGGTGTGGCGGTGGTTGGCGTCGTGGCCGAGGCGTGCCGCGGCGGCTGCTGCTTCGGTGATGAGGTCGTGGGCCTCGGCCCGGTTGCCGTCGACGGCGGCGGTGTAGGCGGCGACCTGTAGCAGGGTTCCGTACATCGACAGCTGTGCGGGGGAGGTCTTCCCGTCAGGTTGGATGTCGGTCGCCGCGGTGACCAACAGGTTGTGGGCCTTGGCGGCTCGTCCGGTGCGGCGAAGCACGGTGGCGACACTGCGGCGGGCGTCAGCGAGGGCGAGGGGATCCTCGCTGTGGACAGCGGCTTGGAACGCCCGGTCGGCGGTCGCCCAGGCGAGGGTGTCGTCGTTGAGTTTGACCATGAGGTTGCAGGTGACGGTGTAAGCGTCGGCCAACAACGCGCTGGCGTGAAGGCGGTCGTCGCCGTGGGCCTGGTCGCAGGTGGCGGTGGCGGCGGCGATCAGTTTCGGAAGTTCGGTGCTCAGGCTGCGGTACCGGGCTGCCTGGAAGGCGTCGCGGGCCCAGGTGGTGGCCGAACGTAGGGTGGCCAGCGGTAGAGGTTCGGCGGCAGTGTGGCCGTACAGAAGCTCTTCGACACCGGCAGTGGGATCGGGTGTCGTCGCGTGCGCGGCGGGTCGACCGAGGGCGGCACCGCCTGCCACCCCGACGATGCCCGCGAGCAGCTCGCGACGTCGCACCGGGTCCTCACCGTCCTCACGCAGGGGCCTGCAGCCCACCCTAAGCGGGGTGGAGTTGATCCGGCGGACTTTGTGCCTGGTCGCGGTGTTGTGTCGCTCCTGCGGGTCCACGGTCAAGGGGAAGAGGCCGAAGATCTGCGGTGGGAGCTCGAGTGCATCGGCGAAGCGACGGAGTACGACGATGTCGGTGAGCGGCTGGATCCCACGCTCGTATCGAGAGACCTGGGACGCGGAGTATCCGCACCGCGCGCCGAGCTGGGCCAAGGTGAGACCTTCGGCCTGTCTGGCGATGCGCACGATCGTGCCCGCGTCGCGGTGGTCTTGAGCAGCGACGGTCCCCGGCTGGGACCAGCTCGCGTCATCAGGGTTCATCTGTTCTCCGCACGGAGCGTTCCGCTTTGACCGTAGCCGATCCCCGGCGTTGAAGCGGACACGTTTGCATGGTGTGCAATCCGTTGGCACGGGGTGGCAACGGTTCCTCTCTCAAGCTCGCATCAGGCGCTTACTGGGCTTGCTCGCGATGGAGATCGGCGGCATTGCTCGCCGCAGATGGGAGAGGGGTCATGGGATGAGTACGGAGGTTCAACGGCGCCGGCACCGTGCCGTTGGCTCGGCCGGTCCGAGCCGTGCAGGGACGCAGGCCACGGATGTCGTTGTGGTCGGAGGTGGGATCGCCGGTGTGCTGGCGGCTGTCCGGTTGGCTGCCGGTGGTGCGACGGTGACCCTGCTGGAACGAGGAGCGTTGGGAAGCGGCGCGACGGTGGGGAATCACGGCATCATGCATTCCGGGGCGATGTACGCGCAGCACCACACGGACATTCTCGATCACTGCCAACGTGCTCAGATGATGGTGAAGGAGGAATTTCCGGACGCGGTGATCGGCGTCTTCCCCGCGGTCTACTTCGGCCACGCCGACCGGGTTGGTGCCGTGACGCAGGCGTTGACCAGGTGGGGCCTGGACTGGACGCCGACGGGACCCTCGACGTTGGCCCAGCATGCACTGCCAGCCGACACTCCGGCGGCGACCGTGAGCGAGACCATCGTGTCGTCCCGACAGGTCCTGGTCGATCTGGTAGCCCGCGCCAGTGCGCTCGGTGTCGAGATCCTGCCCTGGGCACCGGTCGTCGAGCTCAACCGCGACCACGATCGCTGGCTCGTCGGCTTGCCGGGCGGCCGAAATGTGGCGGCTGGGACGGTGGTGCTCGCGGCTGGAGAAGGGAACCACCGGATTCTGGCCCGGCTCGCCCCAACAGCGGCGGACCCGGTGCGGTCTCGACTGGAGTTGATGATCTACCTTCCCGGGTATCACCCGGCCGGACCAGT
>DATCXL010000235.1:0-3605 GCA_036565825.1 Mycobacteriales bacterium | reverse complement strand
GAGGCGGCCCGGCCACTGGCTGAGGCCGATCGGGTGCGGACCGCACTGCTGGCCGCGGTCGGCCACGACCTGCGTACCCCACTCGCCTCGGCCAAGGCTGCGGTGGCCAGCCTACGTAGCTCCGACATCGCCTGGAACGAGCACCAGCGGGCAGAACTGTTGGCCACTGCGGAGGAGTCGTTGGACCGGTTGACCCGACTTGTGGAGAATCTGCTTGACATGAGCCGGTTGCAGGCCGGGGCGCTTTCGGTCTTCTCGTGTCCGGTCGCGCTGGACGAGGTGGTGCCAACCGCGCTGAACCAGGTGCCCGGCGGGAACCAGGTGGCGGTGAACATCGAGGACTCGTTGCCCGAGGTGCAGGCCGATCCCGGTCTGTTGGAACGGGTCATCGCCAACCTGGTAGCAAACGCGTTGCGTTTCTCCGCGCCGAACCAGCCGCCCGTACTCACCGCCAGCGCGTTGGACGACCGGGTGGAGCTTCGCGTGGTGGACCGCGGCCCGGGGATGCCCGAGAACCAGCGTGAGCAGATGTTCGTGCCGTTCCAGCGTCAGGGCGACCGGGACAACACCGTGGGCGTCGGTCTGGGCCTGGCGCTGTCCCGCGGGCTGACCGAGGCGATGGGCGGAACCCTGACCGTCGAGGACACCCCGGGGGGAGGGCTGACCATGGTGGTCGCCCTGCCGCCGGCCACCACCCGGGCCGGATCGTGACCGGCCCCACGTTGCGGGTGCTCGTCGTGGACGACGAGCCACAGATACTGCGCGCGCTGCGGATCAACCTGACCGCCCGCCACTACGAGGTGGACACCGCGCCGGACGGCGCAACAGCACTTGCCGTCGCGGCGAGGCACCCGCCGGACGCGGTGATTCTCGACCTGGGGCTACCGGACCTGGACGGGATGGAGGTGATCCACGGACTGCGCGGCTGGTGCCAGGCACCCATCATCGTGCTGTCTGGTCGAGCCGACTCCCGGGACAAGGTCGAGGCGCTCGACCACGGTGCCGACGACTACGTGACCAAGCCGTTCGGGATCGACGAGTTGCTCGCCCGGCTGCGGGCGGCGCTGCGCCGTTCCCCCGGACCCCCGGACCAACCGGTGGTGGTTCTCGGTGAGTGCCGGGTCGATCTGGCCGCGCGCACCGTGACCCGCCTCGGCGGTGAGTCGGTACGACTGACGCCCACCGAGTGGCGGGTGCTGGAGATGTTGGTCCGCAACCCGGGCCGCCTGGTGACCCAGCGCCAGTTGCTCGCACAGGTGTGGGGGCCGTCCTACCGGACGGAGACGGGCTACCTGCGGCTGTACCTGGCCCAACTGCGCGCCAAACTCGAACCCACCCCGTCCAGACCCCGCTACCTCATCACCGAACCCGGCATGGGCTACCGGTTCCAACCGTGAGCGTGTCAACGGCGGGTTCTCGCCCCCGGGGGGCTATGACACCGGGGGGCGTGCCCCGTTCGACGAGGGCGTCTCCTGCTGCCCCTGCCGGGCCTGCTTCTCCCGCTGCGCTGCCGCCTGCTCGGCCAGGTCGCCGGGCAGTTGCATCGGCAGTGGGTCACGCACCGGCATCGGGTCGTCGCCACGCACCACCACGGTCTGACGCAGCGCCTCCTCCAACGCGGAACCCCGGCCGGGGTCGGTGGCCGCCGGACCGGTCAGCAGCGCCCGCAGGAACCACCTGGGTCCGTCCACGCCGACAAAGCGGGCCGGCTGCATGCCGCCCTGCACAGGCAAACGGGCGGTGATCTCCTTGCCGAAGGTGCCGCGCACCTCCTGGCCGGTGCCACCCTGCGAGGCGATCGAGCCGAGGATCTCCTTTCGCACCTCGTCCCAGATGCCCTCGGTACGCGGCGCCGCGTACACACCCACCTGCATCTGGCCGGCAGCGTGCGACAGCGTGGCCGCCACGATCATGCCCTCCGGGCTGACGTCCACCCGAACGTCCACCCCCTCGATGATCGGAATCCGCAGCGAACCCAGGTCGACCCGTTCAACCCCGTCCTCGGGCAGGTCAGCCACATCCCACGGGCCGCTGGTGGGTGGAGCCTCCACCCGCTCCGGTTCGTCCCAGGGGACCGTCGCGTCGATCTTCGCCCGGGCACTGCGCCGGTGCGCACCGCGACCCCGCCGTCCGAACGCCATCAGTGCACTCCCTCTGCGTGCGTCGACCGGACAGTGTCCGACCCGACCCCGCCGCCGTCGACCTCGTCGCCGTCGGCCTCGTCGAACACGCCGGGCCTCGCGGCCCCGACGAGCCCGGCGAACCCACCCGTCGACCCGTGCCCGCCGACCCCTCGGGCCGAGTCAGGCAACCTGTCAACGACACGGAACCGGGCGCGTTCCACCCGCTGGATGACAAGTTGTGCGATCCGATCTCCGCGGGCCAACCGCAGTACCTGCCTGGGATCCTGGTTGAGCACGATCACCTTGATCTCACCGCGGTAGCCCGAGTCGACCGTGCCGGGTGCGTTGACCAATGACATCCCACACCGTGCGGCCAGACCGGAGCGAGGGTGGACGAACGCGGCGTAGCCGTCCGGCAACGCGATGGCCAGTCCGGTGGGCAGCACGGCCCGCTCCCCCGGAGGCAGCTCGACGTCCACGGTCGTCACGATGTCGGCACCCGCGTCACCCGGCAGGGCGTAGCTGGGCAGTGGGATATCTGGATCGAGCCGCCGCACCATAACTACGGGGGGCTCGTTGGCATCGGGCACAGCGGGCAAGGCTACCCTCGGCAGGTGCCTGACCGCGCGCCAGACGACAAGGAAGCGCCCAGACAGGTCGCATACCACGAACGTTTGCATGTTCCGTGGTGGTGGTGGCCCGTCGGCCTCGCTCTGGGTGGGTTGGTGGCCGCCGAACTGCACCCGGGCCGTTCGGTGCTGTGGAACGCGCTTCCGTACCTGATCCTGCTGCCCATGGTGGTCGGACTGCTGGTCTGGATGGGGCGGTTGCCGGTCGGTGTCCACGACGGCGAGCTGTGGGTCTCCGACGCGCACCTACCGGTGCGGTTCATCGCCGACGTCGAGGCACTCGACGAGGCCGGGCGACGAATCCTGCTCGGTCCCCGCGGCGACCCGGCGGCGTTCGTGGCGTTGCGCCCGTGGGTGCGCCACGCCGTGGTGGTCGCCCTCGACGACCCGGACGATCCGACGCCGTACTGGCTGGTAAGTACCCGCGATGCCAACGGCCTGGCCGCCGCCCTGAACCAGGCGCGCGGCCGGCTGGATGGGTGAGTGCTGTCCCCTCGCCAGGGCTGAGTCCCGGCTCCACCCATCCCCTCAAACACCCGAAACCGGGCGAACTACGACACGGAACCGCGCCCTGGGTACTGTCGTTCGCGCAGCTCGGCGGTCAACTTCTCGCCCAGCGTGCGAGTGGCTCGCCGGTTCACCTCCGATCCGGCGACGGCGCCGGCGAGAAACGGGGCGAGGCTGGTGGCGCTGCGGCCGAGCCTGCGGACTATCCGGCCGCGTAGCTCACGCTTGGCCGCCTGCCCCAGCACGGCGCCCAGGCCACCGGTGACGATGGGATCGACTGCTCGCTGGCGGGCCCAGCTCATCAGGTAGGCGGCCGACCTGGAGGTGCGTCCGCCGCTGGCCGCCT
>DATCXL010000504.1:0-15639 GCA_036565825.1 Mycobacteriales bacterium | reverse complement strand
CCGCGCCACCTGGCCGCGGGCGACAGAACCCACGTTCGGATCAGCGGTGTCCGGCCGGGTCCACGACACCATCGTCGGCGTGCTCAGGGAACACGGGTACACCTCGACCCGGCCGCTGGGCTGGGACCTGCAACGCGCCATCCTCGGCATCCTCGCCGACATCATCGACCCGGAGGACCCCGATGCCCACCAGCCCTGACTTCGACCACATCCAGGAGACCCTGTGATCTGTCAGCCCTGCCGTACAGCCGCGGACAGCCACCTGCCGCACGACGGGTGCGACAACGAAGGCCGGGACTACCGCGGCTGCGCCTGCGCCCACCGAACCGACCTACCCCCCGGGCCGGCACCCCATGACCCCCAACACTGACAACACCCAACCCCGGCGATGCGACTACCCCAACCCGCACCCGCCACACCATCCCACCGACGGCTCACCCTGCCCCGGGCACCAACCCCACCGCGGACACCGCCACCTTGCCACCGCGTTACGCCGCCACTCCACCCGCGCCACCCGACGCCGACGACACCAGTAGGAGATCCCGCCAATGACCACCACCGATCCCGTACCGAACCTGCGTAGATGCTGCGAAGCCCGCGGGCTGCTCTACCCCGATGGCCGTCGCCGGTGTTGGCGGCACGCCACCGACGACGACCGCACACTCCTGTTCGACCTGGATAAGCGGGCTGCCGCGCGCGGAATCAAGATCGACAGGGGTTCCCTGTTCATGTCGCCGAACAACCGTCGGTGGCCATACGGGCCGAACGTTGACGTGTCCGCGCGGATTCGCATGCTCGACTGGGCTGAGTCGAACGACCTGCGGCTGTCGGCCGGCCGCTGCATGCACTGGCTCCGCAAGGGCCGGTGCGCGGACCGCACCTGCTACGGCCGCGTGGGCGGGTGGATGGACCACGTCACCGGGTGGGCGTGTTACGGCCGTCGACAGCCACGCGTCCTCGTGTCCCAGCCCTACAACGTGAGCGCTCAAAGCGCGGCTGAACTCGCCGCGTTGACCACCGAACCTGGGCTGACCGTCGAGATCCATCCGAACTCTTGGTACGGCCATGGCACCACGTTCGTCGGGGTGTGGTGGACCGACACCGAAGCGATGGAACTCCACGAGCGATGAAATGTCAGCGGGCCCGCTCCGACGGCAATCCCTGCGGGAACTACGCGGTGCGCGGGACGAACCTGTGCCGTAAGCATGGCGGGATGTCGAAGCAGGTCAGGAGGAAAGCGATCGTGCGCGCTGAGCTGTCGGCGTGGGGTTTGACCGATGAGCATGTCGACCCGGGGGAGACCCTTTTGCGGTTGGTTGCGCAGTCGGCTCGCCGGGCTGCTCTGTATTCGGACCTGTTGCGGAGGGCGTACGAGGATGATCCGTCGTTCCCGGATGCGTTCGCGGGGGCGAATGTGGCGGCGTTGATCGGGCACAAGTACGCGTTGACGAAGGAGGGTGATCGGGTCGCGGTCGAGGAGGCTGTCCGCGGGTTGGTGGAGCTGGAGGCCGCGGAGCGGGACCGATGTGCCAGGTTCTGCAAGCTGGCGATTGATGCGGGACTGGAGGAGCGTCGGGTCAGGTTGGCTGAGGAGCAGGGTGCGGTGATTGTGTCGGTGATTGAGGCGGTGTTGGCGGGGTTGGGGTTGTCGGTGGAGCAGAGGTCGCGGGTGCCGGTGGTGGTTCCGGCGGCGTTGCGGGCGTTGGACGGTGTTGTGGCGTGACCTGGGGTTCGCGTGTTACCTGGGATCGGGCGTCTGTCGGTGTGGGTGGGGTGCGGGTGGTCGAGTGTTGGGTGATGCGCGTCGACCTCGAGAAGGTCGCTCTCGTCCTTCCGCGTGATGATGGGACGTGGGTGGTCCGGGAGGAAGCGAAGGGTGAGGTGGTGGCTATGCGGCCCAGTCGTGAGGGGGCCAGGCAGGCCGCGGTCGACTGGTATGAGGGTGTGTGTGGGGTCGACAGGGTGTTGCGGCAGGCGCGCCGTGGGCGGCTCGGGTAGCGGCCCATCCACACTGCGTCGCGCCGGCTGAGACGGCGTGTGCTTCGACGACAAGACACAGGAGTTGGCCATGATTCAGCCCATTCGGCGCTGGCAAGCTTGCTACAAACCGGCTCAAGCTCAAGGCCGCACCATCGATCGCATACTCGAGGTCGAGGCATGGAACGAAGACGGTGATGCGCTTGTCGTCGACGAGGACAGCGGGCGCCTTGTTCCTGCACGGGCCCTGGATGGGTTCTACGGGCTGGTCGAGGATCGAGACCCGAATGTCGCAGCGGTGCCTGGACAGGGGTGGAGTGTCCAGTACGCCAATGACGATGGCTCCGTGATCAGCATGCCGGTCATCGCGTTCGCGTTCGAGGGCGGCGATTGGTCCGTCATCATGGCTGGTGACCTGGGCGAGATCGGTACTCAGCGTGACGTTGGTTTCTCCGACGTCACCCTCACTCCGCCGGCAGGCTGGCCGGTGGTGAACAACTCACAGACGAGTGTTACCGCAGAGTAGGTCCCGAGATCGTTCCAATCACACGACCTACTTTCGACCCGTGGAGGACCCTGTGACCGGACCGAGCGAGGGCAACTTCCTGCCGCTCGCAGGGGAGCCGAACCCGTTTGTGGAATGCCCCGGCGGTCATCCGTGGCAGTCAGAACTGCCACTCGACCGGTTCAACTCAGAACGTGAACTAGCCGACCGGGTCCTTGCCCGTCTCGACCCCTGGTTCGTCGTCGACCGGGAAGTGCATGGAGTGCACTGCTCAGGCCGTCGGATGCGCCTGGACGCCATGCTGCGACCACGGAACCCAGGAGAGTGGCGTAACCCTGACGTGGCCTTCGGCGTCGAGTTCAAGATCCCCGACCGCGAAGACAACTACAACGTCACGGCATGGTTCGCCCAATCTGTGGACTACACGCACGTCGACTGGGCCGGGTACGGACGTCGCATCATCCTGACCTGCCCATCTGTTGTTCCCTGCCCTGGACAGCCCGGCTCCGGGTTCCACGAGGAACACCTGCGCGGCATCTACCCCAACCTGGCCGGGCAGTTCGGCGTCGGGGAGTTGGTGCTTCTGTGGGGGTACGGGCTGACCATCCGCGTGAGCACGCGCCGAGTCTGGTCGGAACGCGGCGGTGTACGTGTGGGCCGCCACTCGTGGCTGAATGTCCGCTCCGGTAACCGGTAGGGGCCCGTGCGGTCCCCTCTCCGGGCGCCGTGACCTGTAGTCTCGCCGTGTTCGGCATGGGCGCCCAATGATGTCTTCGAAAGACGTCGGGAGATGCATCCGCGCAGGCCGGCGCCCGGTGTCCGGGCCACACCCGGACTCGGCTCTGGTGCACGGGGCCGACCCATACCGGGACCTTCCAGGGCAGTGACCGGAATCCCGTGGGGCGGGCCCTCGCGAACGGGTGATACCTTCGCTTCCGCGGTGGTGCTTTCCTGGCCAGGTCCTCGCCACCGCGTTGCCGGCCACCACGAGGACCTGGAGAACAACGCCGGGTCCTCGTGGTGCCCTTACGCCAGGGCCCTGTAGCTCAACGGGTAGAGCACCTGCGCGGCAAACGCAGATGGGGTTGCGGGTTCGAGTCCCGCCGGGGCCACCAGAGTTCCCCGATCTGCGTTGCCAGCAGTCACGAGGGTATGTCAGCGGCCCCGCCATCCCACACGGGTGACGGGGCCGCTGCTCTTTTCGGTCAGGTGTTCTTCGATGGGGGTCTTCCTCCGCCTGCGCCTTGCCCGGGCCTGCCTGCGTGCCACTTTTCCCATTCGGCGCGTCTGGACGGCAACCACCCCGGGGTCTGTTCTATCTCGGCGTCAGGCTCGGGGCAGTTGTCGTACCGGTTCCGCCATTTGGACACGGTGGCTGCGGTGACTCCGAACCAGGCACCGATGCTGGTGACGCCGAGGTAGTGGGTGGTCAACGCCAGTTCCCGACCAGTGGGGTGTAGGTGGCCAGGCCGTCGGCGCCTGGGTTGGTGACGGCGTAGACGTTGTCGCCGTGGACGGCCAGGGCGTCGGGGGTCCGCCGCGGGGTGGGGATGGTCGGCCGGTAGACGGGGGTGGTCGGGGTGGTGGCCTTCGTCCGGGCTTCGGCGCGGGCTTGGGCCGCACGTTCGGACAGGGAGGGCATCGCCTCGATCTCGGCCAGGAATGAGGCGATGAACTCCATACCCTCGGGGCTGCTGTACATCGCATGTCTCCTTACGTCGTCTTCGTTGTTGTCGATGTTAGGCGTGTCGAGACGGCATGTCAACAACTACGGCGAAGTTATTACGGCGTGAACGCCGACCATGCGACCATGCCCCTGACGCAGGGAGGTGATGCCATGGCTGGGCTGTCACCGTTCGAGGTGGCCGCACGCCGGTTCGAACGGCGCGCCGACCCGTCGGTGGACCTGGAACTGTGGAACATGATCCGCGCGGCGAAGGGACTCCCGGCCCAGACGTTGGCCGAAGCCGAAGCCGACGTGCGGGCCTGCATCGACTCCGGCCAGTACGCCCAAGCCCTCACACGACTGGAACAGGGCTAGCCCAGGGATAACACCACCGGGTCACCGATCTGGGCCCTGGTGAACCGCACCTGCCCGCGGGTGTCGTTGCCGACGTGCACCGCGTAGAACTTCTGCCCACCATCGACACCGGTCACGGTGAACGTGAACTCGCACCGGCCGGAGATCCACGGGTCCGCCGAGTCCGGTTGCGTCGAGTGCATTCGGCCCGCCGAGAGTGTCCCGAACCCCAGGGTGTCCCCGGATGGTCCGGTGACCGTCACCTGCGAGCCCTGATGTACGTCGTCGTACCCGGCGGCGGATTGGCAGCGGTCACCCTCGGATGGGTTGTCCACTGTCACATCCGGCGGCAACATTTTCACGGTCACCACACCGGTGATCGTGGTGTCACCTCCGCCGCATCCGGCGGCGGGCAAGCAGCAGGTGACAGCGGCGAGTAACGCGGCGGTGCGGGAGTACACGGGATCCCCCAGAGATGTCGGTGCCGGCGTCTACTCCGACGCCGGGTTTCCTTCGAAGTGTCCGACCGGCCGAACCCGCGGTCAAGACAGGTTGGCGTGAACACCGCCCATGTCATCATGCGCGGCGTATCGACCCGGACAGGACAGATCGAGGCGCGCATGGCAGAAGAAGACCCGCCGGCGTTGACCGACGCCATCAACGGGGTGTTGCAAGACCACATCGACGGGATGGTGACCGGGTTTTGCCTGGTGGCCGAGTACATCGACGCTGACGGCCATGACGCTGTGGTGTGGGAGTTCGCCGAGGGTCAGAAGCAGTCCACGACGCTGGGCCTGTTGTCGTGGGCGCGGGGTGTCGCCGAGTACGAGCAACGCCGGTACCTCGACCAGATCACCGGCGGTGAGTGATGGTGGATCTGAACTTGGGGTGCGGGGACCACTACGCCCCCGGCTGGGTCAACGTCGACCTGCCCGACACACCCAACCCCCACGACGTGGACTGTGACCTGCGCGGCCCGCTGCCCTGGCAGCCCAGCACGGTCAACCGCCTGTACCTGGGTCACGTCCTCGAACACCTCACCCTGGTAGACGCCGGCGACCTGCTGGCCCGGCTGCGCCCGTTGATGGTCCCGGCCGGACAGGTGATGGTCGTCGGCCCGGACTGCGTGCGCGCGCAGGCGATGGTGCGGGCCGGGGAGTTGGACACTCACGCCCTTGACTTGGTGCGGCACGGTGGCGGCCGGTGGGTCGGGGATGAACACCGGTGGGAATGCGA
The DNA here is from genome assembly GCA_036565825.1 of Mycobacteriales bacterium. GTDB lineage: Bacteria > Actinomycetota > Actinomycetes > Mycobacteriales > DASULA01 > DASULA01. Next base: position 9,901 of record DATCXL010000504.1, on the reverse strand, counting down.
ACCCGGCACCATCCGGTCGTTGTTGGCCGGCGCGGGATGGTCACAGGTCACCGAGGTCCCCATCGTCGATGTGCCCGACGTGTGGCCCGTGGTGTCCCGGATCGGGTGGCAGTGCGCGGTAGGTGCGGTGGCGTGACCGCACCAGTGGTGGCCTACGCCGAGTCGTGGACCCTCGACGGGTACCTGGCACGGCTGGATCCACGTGTCCTCGGCACGACCGATGGGCGCAGGGCCGCCACCCGACACGACCCGCTGCTGTTCGCGCTGGTGTACCTGCGTCACCACCTGCGCGACGGGCAGGGCCGGATCACGTTCTCCGACTTCCACATCGACGCCTACCGGCGGGCGCGGGAGTGGACACGGCCGAGCACGGAGCCGGCCACCGAGCGGGACGCGTACGTCGCCCCTCGCGAGTCTGGAAAGTCCACAGTGTACTTTTTGACGCTTCCGCTGTGGGCCGCCGCGCACGGGCACCGCCGGTTCATCGCCGCGTTCTCCGACAGCGCCAACCAGGCCGAGGGACACCTGCGTACCTTCAAGGCCGAGCTCGACGGCAACGACCTCCTGCGCCACGACTTTCCCGACCTGTGCACCCCGAGTCGACGGCGAAGCGGCCAGCAGGTTGCCGACAACCAAGGCATGCTCCACTCCAAGTCCGGGTTCACGTTCGCCGCCCGCGGTGTCGGCGCCGGTGTCCTCGGTTTGAAGGTAGGGGCGACCCGCCCGGACCTGATCGTCCTGGACGACATCGAGCCCGGTGAGGAGAACTACTCGCCCTACCAGGCCGGGCAGCGGTTGAAGACGTTGCAGGACGTCATCCTGCCGTTGAACATCTACGCCCGCGTGGTCCTGGTGGGCACGGTCACGATGGCCGGGAGCATCGTGCACCAGCTCGTCCAGTCGCTGGAGGCCGACGAACCGGCGGAGCCGTGGGTGCGGGACGAACAGTTCCGGGTGCACCACTACCAGCCGATCATCGTCGCCGACGACGGCACAGAGCGGTCGATGTGGGAAGCGAAGTGGCCCATCGCCTGGCTGCTGTCGATCCGCCACACCCGGTCGTACGCCAAGAACATGGCCAACGACCCCCGCGGATCCGACGGGGACTACTGGACGTCGGAGGACATCACCTACGGCCGACCGGCCGGGGTGGCCCGGTGGCTGCTGAGCGTCGACCCGAAAGTGTCCACGAAGAAGTCGTCGGACTTCGTGGGCTTGGCCGTGGTCGGGTTCTCCCCGTCCGAGCGGCGGTGTGTGGTCGAGCATGCCGAACAGGTCCGGTTCATCGACGAGGCGCTGCGTACCTACGTGCTGCGGATCCTGGAACGGTTCCCGCAGGTCCGGCTGCTGCTGATCGAGGACAACCAGGGCGGGGAGTTGTGGTATCGGGTGTTCCACGACATGCCCGTGCGGATCAAACTGGTGCACCAGTCCGAGCCGAAAGAAGTCCGCGCCGGCAAAACGTTGGCCCACTACCAGGCCCGGCCCGTTCCGCGTGTCGTGCACGACCATGAGATGCCCGCGGTCGAGGCGCAGATGGTCGGGTTTCCTGCCGCGCCGCACGACGACATGGTCGACGCCATCGGTACCGGGGTGCTGGCGTTCCTCGAACCGAAGAAGACCCGCAGCAGAGCAGGCGTGACCTATGTGGACATCTGAGGAGTGGCGGCATGTCTGACCTGACCGACGGCCTGGACGCCCTGACCGAGAGCCGGTCCGACTACGAGAAAGCCCAGCGGTACTACAGGGGTGCGATCCCCGAGGTGTTCGCGTCCCCTCGTATGCGTGCCCTACTGAAGCGGTCCGGGATCTCCTACAAGGTCAACTTCTGCAAGCTGCCCGTCAAAGTGCTGGCGAACCGGCTACGGATCGCCGCGGTCACCGCGTCCACACCGGATGCGCAGACCGTCCTCGACCGCATGTGGAAAGCCAACCGGATGAACCTGAAAACGAAGGTCATCCACCCCAAGGTCGGGATGTTCGGTGACGGGTACCTGACGGTGTGGCCGAACAGGTCGAACACCGAGGTCGACATTCGGTTCAACAGCCCGCTGACCACCCGGATGATCTACGACCCCGAAGATGAGGACACGCCGCTGTACGTGGTGAGACAGTGGGTCGTCAACGACGATTTCTGGCGGTCGGTGCTGGCCTACGACGGGCACACCGAACGGTACGCCTCCACCGACAAGGGCAAGACGTGGAAGCCCTACGTCGACCCGATTGACGGGTTAGCGGAGTTCGACCACGACTTCGGTCTGCCGTTCTACCACCTGCGCACGGGCATGCCCTACGGCGAACCTGACCATGTTGACGCGTTCGGCATCCAGGACGCCATCAACAAGCTGGTGACCGTCCAGATGGGAAACGTCGACTTCTACGGGTTCCCGCAACGCGCCGCTCTGTTGGACATGCAGCAGTCCGACGAGATGGACCGCGAAGACCTGTGGGAAGACGAAACCCCAGGCGCGGGCGAGGACACCGACGGGCAGGCCGCGACTATCGCGTCGTCACCGGAGAAGATGTGGCTACTCAACAACGTCCGGCAGTTGGTGCAACTACCCGGGGCGGACCCGACGGTGTTCATCGCCCCGTTCCTGCTGTTCGTGCGGGCGATGGCGCAGGTCACCGAAACCCCGGTGCGGCACCTGGACCCGCAGGGCGACGTGCCGTCGGGGGAGTCGCAGCGGGCCAGTGACGCGCCGCTGACCATGCGGGTGGAAGACCGGCAGGAGATGCTGGCCGCCACCTACGAGGACGCGTTGACCGGGGCGTTGCGCATGTCCGCATCGCTGGAAGGCGGCACAGATCTGGGGGACGTGTCGGTTGACGTCCGGTGGTCCCCGTCGGCGCAGACCGACCAGACCGAGGACTGGACGGTGGCGGCGGCGAAACTCAAGGCCGGCGTGCCACCTCGTGTCGTGTTGACCGAGGCCGGGTACGCACCCGAACAGGTCGACACGTGGATCCGTGACACGCCGGTCATCGAGCTGATGCCACGTGTGGATTTCCTGGTGAAGGTCGCCGCGGCAGCTCAGGGGTTGGGTGCGTCTTCGGCGCTTGGTGTGGTCGATCCTGGCCTGGTGCAGCAGGCGATCGCCGCGGTCACGGGGGTGGGTGGTGGCAGACAAGCCGCCTGACCCGGCCGAACTGGCCCGGTTCGCAGAGCAGGCCGAGAAAGCGATCGAACGCCTCGAAAGTCGTGTCGGAAGACGCGCGTCGAAGACGGTCACTGATGCGATCCGGCCGGTGATTGTGGAGATCACCCGGCTGTGGGTTGCACAGTTCGGGTCGGTGACCGCCACAGCCGACCCGGCGCGGGTGGCTGTGTTGATGCAGGCCGTTCGGGTGTTGCTGGCGGGTTTGGCCGCTGACCCGTCCGTGCCGGTGTCGGCCGTGTTGGATGACGCCCTGGCGTTGGGTGCCCGTAACGCGTTCGGTCTGCTGGGCCGGGTCGACGTGGACCTGGTCCCGTCCGCCGTGCTGGTGGACGCGGTGGATGCGATGGCCGACATCGTGTCCGAAGCCCGCGATGCCGCGGTGGAACGCCTCGGCACGGTGGCGGACTGGGATGGGATGGTCGCGGTGTTCGGGGATCTCACCCGGGCCGAGCACCGTGCTGACGCGGCGGCGAAGTGGGCTGTGGTCCGGGCGGTGTCGGAGGGAACCGAACAGGTAGCGGAAGCGGCCGGCGCGGACATGGTGTGGGTCGCCGAACGCGACGGGGCCTGCCTGGAATGCCTGGCCTACCAGGGGCATGTGGTGCACGCGGGGGAACGGTTCCCGGGCGGGTTGACGTTCCGCGTGTCGGCGACCCCGCGGTTCCCCGAGTCGATCCCCGGGCCGCCACGGCATCCGCGTTGCCGGTGTCACCTGCAATGCCACCGGGACGAGTGGACGGTGGCCGGTGTGCCGTCGTTCCCGGAGGTGCTGGTGCGGGAGGCGCAGCGGGCGGTGCTGCGCGGGGACGCGGGGGACTCGAACCATGCCCGGTTGCAGGCGGCTGACGCGTTGCTCGCCGAGGGCAGCGATCTACCCAAGACAGTCAAACAGAGGGCGAGACGTGCTGTGGCGGCCGGGGAGTTCCCGGACCGCCGGTCCGCCCGGGAAGGATCATGATGGTGGTTGAGGAGTTCGAGGTTCTGCCGGTTCACCCGACGACGGGGTTGACCGCGATCGGTCTGTTGGCGTCGGGGCGTCCGGTGTGGCCGGTCATCGGTGCCGCCGAGGACGGTGACGGCGACGACCCGGGTGACGGTGACCCCGACGACGACGACGGCGGCGACGGCGGCGACGATACGGGGACGCCACCTGAGGATGGGTGGGCCCCACCGACCCGGGAACAGTGGGAAGAGGCCGAGCGGAAGCAGAAGCGGGCGAACCGGGAGGCCGCGCGTCGCCGCAAGGAGATGGACACGCTACGCGCGGAGATCGACGCGTTGAAGGCGCAGAAGGCCGGTGGTTCCGATGCCGACGACGCGGACACCCGCAGGGTCGCCGCCGAGTTGAAGGACGCGCAGGACAATCTCACCGCCGCGACGAAGCGGGAGACTGCGGCGATGAAGGCTGCCGCACGTCAGGCGATCAGGTCGGCCGGGTACACCGGTGCCGCAGACGGTCGGATGATGGCCAGCCTGGTCGGCATGATCCGCATCGCCGACCTGGACGTCGACGACGATGGGGAGATCGTCGGTTTGGACGATCAGGTCGAAGAGATCAAGGCTGAGCTTCCGGCGCTGTTCGCCCAGCCGGAGCCGGACAAGCCGCCGAAGAAGCAGGCGCCGCCGCGTGGGGACACCGGTCCGAAGAAGGCACCGCCGACCACGGAGTTGACGTGGCAGCAGAAGCTGGAGGCGCAGATGAAGGGCGGCGGCTGATCTTGCGGTGAACACCGGCTGGGGTATCCTGCGCGCAACGGTCATCCGGGGATTCCCCAGCCGGCCGCCTCCACCCCCACGAGGGGTGTGTTCGTCCGAGAGGACGCGTTGGCCCGAGAGGGCGTGTCCACACTCGACGAACAGTGAAGGCGGCCCCTCATGGGCAAGCAGGTTCTGCATGTGGTCCGGTCCGATCTGGAACCGGGTCAGATCATCGGCTACCGGGCGTCTGGTCAGCCGATCTACGCGATCGGCGGCGCCGCGCCCACCGACATCGACGTCGACAACTGGATCGCAGTCGAGAACACCTCCCAGGTGATCATGCGGGTCCGGCAGGCGTCGGCGATCGAGGGCTACGCCGTGCCCACCCCGATGGCCACCTCCACCAAGGACGTTCCCCGCTCGGGTGGGGTGAAGGTCGCGGCGGGCACCAACTACACCGCAGCCGACGACGACGCCACCCAGGACAAGGTCACCCTCCACGCCCGCCGGTTCATCGCCCGCGTGTCTCTCGACGAGGACGACCTCGCGGACGCGTTCGTGAACATCATCCAGACCAAGGGCCTGGAGTGGGCCACCTCCTACGCGAAGGTGTTCGACAACGCGTGTCTGGCGGTCACCGGGGCGGAGAACGGCACCACCATCCCGTTCACCAGCGTGTACAAGTCGCTGCGCACCACCAACACGGCGACCGGGTACAACGCCGACGACAACTACCTGACGTGGAACGCGTCGGTGGGCACCTCGGGGTACTCGCAACTGTCCAAGGCGCTGGGGAAGGTCGAGCAGGGCGACTACTTCTCGCTGCCGGACATGCGGGTCATCGCCCACACCGCGTTCCGTGAGGGCATGCGCGGGATCAAGGACACCAACGACCGGCCGATCTTCGTTGAGGGCCTGGCTGGCACACCCGACACCCTGTTCGGTATCGAGGTTCGGTGGACGAACGGCGCGAAGACGTCGGCGGTGAACTCGCAGGCCCCGACGGGGAACCCGCTGTTGTTCTTCTGCAACCGCACCTTCCTCCAGATGGGTGTGCGGTCCGGGCCGGAGGTGTTGTCGGCGCCGGCGCGTCCGCAGGACGACACCGACGACTTCTCGATCAAGTTCCGGTCCCGTCGCGGGTTCGTCCTCGGCCACGAGCGGGCCGTGTCGGTGGTCGAGAAGACCGGCTGACCGTACTGATCGTGGGTGGCCCGGTGTTGAACGCGGGAGCACACCGGGCCACCCACCCCACCGTGGGGAAGGGGTGTTGTCGTGGGCTGGGCCACTGTGGGCGACGTGCTCGCGATCGCCTCACGCACGGTCGACGCGGACACGGTCACACGCGCACAGTCCATGGTGGAAACCGTCGTGGACCGGTATTCCCCCGACGACGACGCCGGCATTTCGGCGCGGGACCTGCTCCGGTTGAAACGGGCCGTGGTGTGGCAGGCGGCGTGGCTGGCGACCAACCCGGTGGTCGACGGCCGCGGGCTGGTGTCCTCGACGACGCAGGACGGGGTGTCGGTGCAGTTCGCGTCGAAAGACGCGGTGGTGTTGGCGCCGATGGCGAAACGGGCGATCCGTAACCTCCAGTTCCGCCGCCGTAACACCGTGCGCATGGTGTCGGACTTCGAAGCCGAGTTCGGCATGTTCACCCCGCCGGACTTCGCCGACGATGTCGATCGGGACGACGACGACTTCGTGTGGACACCGCTCGGTGGGGTGGTGGGCTGATGTTGTCGTTCGCGACCACCACGGTGTCGATCCTCGGCGGGTCTGGGACGGACGAGTTCGGTGACCCGGTCGACGGCACCACAGTGGCCGCGTCGGGTGTGCCGGCGTCTTTGGTGGAGGTGTCCCGCACGGTACGGGACCCGACCGATCCGACACCACGGATCGTGCGGTTCACCGCCTGCCGCCTGCCCTATGGCACGGCGGTCACCACCGCCAACCGCATCAAGGACGAGACCACACAGGCCATCTACGTCATCGACTCGACCACCCCACCGGCCAACCCGGTGTTCGGACAGGACATTCGACTGGACCTGCGGAAGACGACCACCTGACCTGCGCTCACCGCCCCGGGTAGACCGGGCGAGGGCAGGCCAGCACACACCAACCCGTAGAGGGAAGGGGGAACACGTGGGCGCGGAAGTGCACTTCGACCCTGAGTGGTGGCGTCACATCGACGTCGCCGGACGGGAACTGTTGGACCGGCTCGGTTCGGCGATCCTCGCGGACATGCGCGCCGGCTGCCCACGTGACACCGACGTCCTACTCGAATCGTTGGACAAGGCCACAGTGGACACCCCGGCCGGGCCGGTGGAACAGATCGGGTCCCGGGGTGTTGACTACGCCGCCTCAGTCGAAATGGGTTCCCGTCCACACGTCATCCGCTCCCATGGGCCGTGGCCGCTGCGGAACCGGGAGACCGGGCAGGTGTTCGGGCAGGTGGTTCACCACCCGGGCACCAAGGCGCAGCCGTTCATGCGCCCAGCGCTGTACAAGCAGCGGGACCTGTGATGTCCGGGCATGTGTGGGCTGGGAACACGCCCGTGCAGGTCGCCGATGCCGGCCAGTACGAGCTGGGCACCGTGCTCGCCGCGTTGGAAGACGTCACGGTCGACGGCCTCCGTATCTTCTCCACCACGGGCGCGGTGGACCTGGCAGGCCGCACCGGGCACCTGTGGGGGATGGACGGCACCACGCTGGCCACCGTGTCCCTGCCGACCACCCTGCCCGCCGGATGGTCGGAGCACCGTTTCACCGCCCCGGTGTCGTTGGACGCCGGCGGGCTGGCGGTGGTGTCCTACGGGTCCGGGGGGAACTACTCCACCGTGTCCGGGGCGTTCACCGCCGGGCCTGTGGTCGCCCAGGACGGAGCGGTGGCGTTCCCCGCCACGGCTGCGACCAAGGACGGTAACGGCCGGTTCATCGCATCCCCGGGCACGTTCCCCGACGCGACGTTCGCCGGGACGTTCTACAGCGCTGACGTGTTGTACACCCCGCTCGGGTTCACCGCGACACCACCGGCAGCGGTGTACAGGGCGAACACCGACCTGGTGGCGGTCGCCTGGCTGTCTGGGGTGGATGGTGTTCCGTCGGATGCGGTGGCCACCACACTTCCAGCCGACAACAGCACGTGGGCGGCGTCCGGGTTCGTGCAGGTCACCTCAGGGGTCGGTAGTTCGGTCAACCCGGATGTGCCGCTGCGAGGCCCGGTGGTGCAGGTCACCTGTTGGGCTGTCAACCCGGACTCCGCGAAACCGCCGTGGGGGAAGGCGAACAACCTCGCCGAAACCGTGTGGTCAGCCTGCTACCAGCCCACCGACGTGCCCCGGTTGTTGACTCTGCGGTCGGGCTACCCGCAAGCTAGGGTCCTGTCCTTGTGGCCTGTCTCGGAGATCCGTCGCCTGCCCGGCGGGGACATCTCCTCCTACGCCGCCTACACCTTCGACCTGGCGGTGCGCTGGGTCGAACTCCCCACCTGACCACCACGAAGGAAAGGAAAGACCCGTGTCTGTGGACACAGCGAACCTCACACAAGGCCCAGCCACCGTCTACATCGGGGACTTCGGGGCGACCGAACCGGCTGATTCCGACGTCGCCACCGCTCCGGCCGCCTCCGCATGGACCGACATCGGCGGCACCCTCGGTGGAACGACCATCACCGTCGCCCGCCAGTACGCTGTTCTCAACGTCGACCAGGTCGTCGACGAGGCCGAGCGGCGGCTGACTGGCCGTACAGTGACCGTGGCCACCCAGATGGCCGAACCGACCCTGGACAACCTCAAAAACGCTCTGAACGGCGGGGTGTCAGCGTCGGGGACCGGGTTCAAGTCCTACGAACCATCCGATGACACATCCTCGACGCAGCCCACCTACAAGGCGCTGATCATCGACGGGTTCGGCCCGTCCGGGAAGCGTCGCAGGGTGATCGTCCGCAAGGTCCTGTCCGTCGGCGACGTGTCCGCGGTGGACTCCAAGACCGATCAGAAGGTGTTCGCGGTGTCGTTCGCCGGGCACTACGTCAGCAGCACGATCAAGCCGTTCAAGAAGGTAGACGCCACGTGAGCAACACTCCCGCACGGAAGGCCCGCACTGTTCGCCCGATCGAACCGAAACCCGAACCGGCACCGGAAGTCACACAGGACCGGGTCGAGCTGGTCGCCATCGACGGGGTGTCCTACACGGTCCCCGCGAAGGTTCCACCGAATCTGGTCGTCAAGTACCTGTGGCTACGCAAGACATACGACGTCGACTACGCACTCGTGCAGATCATCGAAGACCTCGCCGGGCCGGCGCTGATGGTCGCCCTGATGCGCAAGACGGACCTGACCTACGACGAACTGAACTCAGTGTTCGACGGGGTGCGGGACCTGATAGCAGGACGGGTGGTGGCGGCGGCGGGAAACTGATCGAGCGCACGGACAGTCTGCTGTGGATCGTCGACCACCTAGATGACATCGAGTCAGACATGTCGGTGCTGCACAGGGTCGATGACATGTGGTCGATGCCCGCGGACCGGTTCGTGCGCATGGTCGAACGGCTCCCCTACTACCCGGGCGTCATCAGGGAACGGGCCATGGCGCAGCATGCCGGGACGCGGGCAGAGCCCGACGCGATGGCTGCCGATGACCTCGAACTGATGGATTTCGCCGACGTCATCGACATGTGAGAGGGGGTGAGGAATGGCTGAGGGATTCAAGCTCGGTGAGGCGTTCGTCGAGGTCGGCCTACGGAAACCCACCCCGGCCGATGAAGAGAAGGTCCGTAAGGACACCGAAACCGACCTGGGGAAGAACCCGCCGAAGATCCCGACCACCAGCACACCGCCGACGCCGTCTGACCAGGACAAGACCCGGCGCAAGTCGCAGGACGACTACGACAAGAAACCACCGGTCAAGATCCCCACGACCCTTCGGGATCCGGTGGATGCGGCGTTCCGTGCCCGGTTGAACTCCGAACTACAGGCTGCCGCCAAGACGCTTGCCGGGATACCGATCAACCCCGACACCGAACAGTTCCGTAAGGACACC
>DATCXL010000488.1:0-5753 GCA_036565825.1 Mycobacteriales bacterium | reverse complement strand
GACCGCGCGCCTCGGCGGTGACCGGCGACGCGCTGGCCAGCCCGATGCAGGGCACCATCGTCAAGACCGCGGTCGCCGACGGCGACACGGTGGCCGAGGGCGACCTGGTGGTCGTGCTGGAGGCGATGAAGATGGAGCAGCCACTGAATGCGCACAAGGCCGGCACGATCAAGGGTCTGACCGCCTCGGTCGGCGACGTGGTTGCCAGTGGCGCGGTGATCTGCCAGATCACCGACTAGATGATTGGTTCCAGGCCCTCGCCAGGGCAAAGCCCCGGCTCCGGTGTCCCGCCGGAGGGGGCATGGTGCTGTGTTGCCTTCCGCGGGGGGAGCTTCGCTCCACCTCACACCCCCTCAAACCCCCTGGCCCGCGGGGACGATCAGCGGACATCTTGGAAGCAACCATCTAGACGGTTGTTTCCGGGCCCTCGCCGGGGCGGAGCCCCGGCTGCGGGGCCCCCTGCGGGTCGCGTCGGTGCGAGGGTCAGCGTCGGGGTCCGGTGCGGCCGCGGTGTCGGGCGATCACCTCTCGCACGGTGAACCGCCGTGGGGTACCGGTGTCGCCGTACCGCTGCCGACAGCGCGGGCAGCGCCATCCGGTCGTGTAGCGGGTGGCCCGGTGCCACCCGGACCGCCCGGCCCACTCCCCGGCCAGCGCGGTGGGTGGAATGGGTTCTCCCGGGCAGCGGGTGGTCACGTATCCCGACGAGCAGCCGTCGCAGGTGACACTCGCGACGACATAGGGCAGATCTCGGGATGGCCCCTCGACAGATGTCATGGCCGTCAGCTCCGTTTCCCAAAAAGGATCAGGCGCCGCGGGCAGGCCGAACAACCCCGTGGCGAACCAGAGCGAGGGGTGTTCTACCGGGGACTCCGGCTGACGCGGCGGCAGCATTGTGCGCGTCATCGCCACACCGGAGTCGTTCCACCCCGGCGTGGACGTAAGCAATGTACGTCTGCATGTGCAGTTCTCGAATCCCCCGATCGTGTGGTTGCCGGCGGCCCAGAGCCACTCGTTTGTTGTTGCGACAGCAACCGAACCCAGCCGGCGAACCGCCGGGCCTCTGGAGGTACGCCCATGACCGCAGGTGGCAGCCCGACCGTACGGCGTCGACGACTCGGCATGGAACTTCGCCGACTGCGCGAGGCCGGTGGTCACCCCATCGAACAGGTCGCCGAGTACATCGAGTGCTCCCGGGCCAAGATCTCCCGGATCGAGACCGGTCAGGTCGGGGTGAAGGCACCGGAACTGCGATCCCTGCTGGACCTGTACCAGGTACCCGATGCCGCGCGGGACGCGTTGTTCACCCTCGCCAGGGAGTCCCGTAAGCGCGGCTGGTGGTCCTCCTACGCCGACGTCACCGACATCGGGGTGGGCAGTTTCATCGGGTTGGAAGCCGCCGCGTCGTCCATCCGCACCTTCGAGCAGTACCTGCTGCCCGGGCTGCTACAGATCGAGGAATACGCCTGGGCGTTGATCCGCGCCGCACACCCAACCGCAGACCCCGACGAGATCGACCGGCGGGTCGCGGTCCGGATGACCCGCCAGGAGCGGCTGGTCGGCCCCGATCCGGTGCGCCTGTGGGCGGTGGTGGACGAGGCCGCGCTGCACCGCCAGGTCGGCGGACGGGCCATCATGCGACTGCAGATGGAACGGCTGGCCGAGGCCATCACCGCGCCGAACATCACCCTCCAGGTGCTACCGCTGTCGGTCGGCGCCCACGCGGGGGTGGACGGGTCACTGCTGCTGATGTCCTTCCCGGAGGCATCGGATCCGGATCTGGCCTATGTGGAGGGGTACATGGGCAGTGTCTTCCTGGAGAAGGCCGACGACCTCGCACGTTGCACGCTCGCATTCGATCACCTGCGCGCCACGGCACTGTCGCCGGACGACTCTGTGGCTATGATCATGGCCGCCACAAAGGATCTTGTTGACGGGTGACCCATGGAGGCAGCGATGACCGCACCTGATCTGTCCGCCGCCGCGTGGCGCAAAAGCACGCACAGCAACGGCAGCGGCAACTGCGTCGAGGTGGCCACCGTCGGACAGATCGTCGCGGTGCGGGACTCGAAGGACCCGGGCGGACCGGCACTGGTCTTCGGCCCGGCCGAGTGGACGGACTTCGTCTCCGGTGCGCGGGGTGGCCGCTTCGACCTGTCCTGACGGGCCATCCGGGGACGTGGTCCGGAACAGGCTCTGATCCCGGGCGGGCGGTAGGGCAGGATCAGGTCTGTGAACACCCGTCCTGGCCCGTTGCAGTGGCTGCGTTACGCCTTCGGGCTGCGGTTGCCGGTCGAGTTGCACGAATGGGTCAGACATGACCTGACCGACGCCGACTGGCGGATGCGCGAGATCACCCGGGTCGGGGTCCAGTGTGCGATCCCGGTGGGAATCATCATGTTCCTGCCCGGGCCGTGGGTGATCCGGGTGTTCACCGCGGTCCTGCTCGTGGTCGGAGCCCTGTTCGTGGTGGCCGCCTACGGCGAGGAGATGCGCGACCGCCGGCTGGACCAGCACGGCCTCGATGTGCCCTCCCCCGAGGAACGGCCCAAGTAGTCGAGCGAGTCCTGCCCCTCGCCGGGGCGGAGCCCCCGGTTCCGAGATCCCGCAACCGTGATCCGGGCTCAGTCGGCCTCGTCGTAGACCATGAGCTGGCGGGCCGCCTCGGTCAGCGAACCCGACATCGACGGGTACACCGAGAACGTGCTGGCCAACTGGGTCACCGTGAGCCGGTTCTGCACGGCCAACGTGATCGGCAGGATCAGCTCGGACGCGTGCGGGGCGACCACCACCCCACCGACCACCGCACCGGTGGCTGGCCGACAGAACAACTTCACGAATCCCTCGGTCAGCCCCTGCATCTTCGCCCTCGGGTTGGTCGCCAACGGCAGGGTCACCGCCCGGGCCGGCACCTCGCCGTTGTCCACCGCGGTCTGCTGCACGCCGACGGTGGCGATCTCCGGGTGGGTGAACACGTTCGCCGACACCGTCTTGAGCCGCAGCGGCGCCACCGCCTCACCCATCGCGTGCCACACCGCGATCCGGCCCTGCATGGCGGCCACCGACGCCAACGCCAGCACCCCGGTGCAGTCACCAGCCGCGTAGATACCCGGCACGGTGGTGCGGGACACCCGGTCCACCCGGATGTGTCCACCGTCGGTCAGCCCGACGCCCACCTGCTCCAGGCCCAGGCCGGCGGTGTTGGGCACCGACCCGACGGTCATCAGGGCGTGGCTGCCCTCAACCCGCCGACCGTCGGTCATCTCCACCAGCACGCCGTCGGCGGTGCGCCGCACCGAGGCGGCCCGAGCCCTCTTCAGAATGCTCATCCCACGGGACACGAACACCCGCTCCAGCAGTGCGGCGGCCTCGGCATCCTCACCCGGCAGCACCCGGTCCCGGCTGGACACCAGGGTGACCCGCACCCCCATCTCGGTGTAGGCGCTGGCGAACTCGGCTCCGGTCACCCCCGAACCGACCACCACCAGGTGGCTGGGCAACTCGGGCAGGTCGTACACCTGCCGCCAGGTGAGAATCCGTTCGCCGTCGGGCCTGGCGTCGGGAAGTATCCGCGGGGTACCGCCGGTGGCCAGCAGTACCACCTCGGCGGAGACGAACTCCGGTTCGCCGTCGGCCGGGTCGATCCGCACCTGGTGGGACACCCGGCCGACCTGTACGTCGGCCAGCCGGGCGGTGCCGGTGACCACCCGCACCCCCTCCTGACGCAGCCGGTCGGCGATGTCGACGGACTGGGCCCGGGCCAACGAGACCACCCGGCCGTGCACGCTGGGAGCGTGCACGGTCACATCCCGGGGGTCACAGGCGCGCACACCCAGTGAACCGGCGGCGCGCAACGCAACCATCGTCTCGCTGGTCGCGATGAACGTCTTGGACGGCACACAGTCGTAGAGAACGCAGGCGCCGCCCGGACCGTCCCGCTCGACCACCGTCACCTCGGCGCCGAGTTGGGCGGCGACCAGGGCCGCCTCATAACCGGCCGGACCCCCACCGAGGATCACGATGCGTGTCGCGCCCAAACCACCCTCATCTCAACACCGGGGCACCGGTCACCACCGCGACCGCCCTGTTCGGATTACCCGGACATTGTCTCGCACGCGTCACCCGGTCTGATCCGGCACATGCCATACGCTGCCCGACATGGCTCTCTACGCTGCGTACGGCTCGAACATGGACCCGGCGCAGATGCTGGAGCGTGCCCCACACTCTCCGTGTACGGGCACCGGGTGGATCCTCGGCTGGCGACTCACCTTCGGCGGCGAGGACCTCGGCTGGGAAGGCGCGATGGCCACCCTGGTGGAGGACCCGACCGGCGCGGTGTTCGTCGCCCTGTTCGACATGACGCCACTGGACGAATCACGGTTGGACACCTGGGAGGGCGGCGACACCGGGCTCTACCGCAAGATCCGGCTACGCGTGCACACCCTGGACGGTGAGGTGCTCGCCTGGGTCTACGTGCTCAACGGTTACGAGGGCGGGTTGCCCTCGGCCCGCTACCTCGGCGTCATCGCCGACGCCGCCGAACGGGCCGGAGCACCCGACGACTACGTGGCCGAGTTGCGTCGCCGCCCGTGCCGGACGGTCGGACCGCGTCCACGCGACCCCGGGCCCTGACCGGTTCCGACCGGCGCAGACCACCCCACGAACCCACCGACCAACCGCCCCGGCGCGGTCTGGCACCATCGCGCCGGGAGTCGCAGGGAGGGTGAACATTGAGCGGACTGCTGCCCAGCACCGAGCGCGCGCTGCTGTACCGGATCGCCGTCGAGCAGGCCGACCACCGGGTGCCCTCGCTGGTGGCCACGGTGGTCCGCGACGGGAGACCGGTGTGGGTCGGCACCCGGGGCAGGGTGGGCGGACAGGATCCCGACGCCGACACCCAGTACCGGATCGGATCGATCACCAAGACGTTCGTGGCCGTGCTGGTCATGCGGCTTCGCGACGAGGGCCGACTCGACCTGTCCGACCGGGTGGACACCCACCTGCCCGGCACGCCGGTCGGTGACCGCACGATCGGCCAGTTGCTCGCGCACACCGGTGGACTCACCGCCGAACCGGCCGGCCAGTGGTGGGAACGCACCGCGGGTGGCGACTGGGCCGCGCTGGCCGCGAGCATGCCGGCCGACACCTCCCGGCACCGCGCCGGCCGACGGTTCCACTACTCCAACCTGGGTTTCGGGGTGCTCGGCGAGCTCGTCGCCCGCCTGCGCGGAACCAGTTGGGCCGACGCGGCCCGCACCGAGATCCTCGATCCGCTCGGGATGGGCCGCACCACCTTCCGGCCGGTGCCGCCGCATGCGACCGGTTGGGCGGTGCACCCGTGGGCGGACGCGCTGCTGCCCGAACCCGAACACGACGCGGGCGCGATGTCCCCGGCCGGCCAGTTGTGGTCCACCGCGACCGACCTGGCCCGTTGGACGGCGTTCGTCGGCGGAGACACCGGTGGGGTGCTGCACCCGGACACCGTGGCCGAGATGCGTGAACCGGCCGGGGTCGACGACGCCGACGCCTGGGTGTCCGGGTACGGGTTGGGTGTGCAACTGCGGCGGGACCGGGGTCGGCGGCTGGCCGGCCACACCGGTTCGATGCCGGGTTTCCTGGCCGCGCTGTGGGCCGAGCCCCGGTCAGGACTCGGCTCGGCGGTGGCGGCCAACGTCACCTCCGGGCCGCAGATCGGCGCGCTGGCCGCCGACCTGGTGAACATCCTGGCCGAACACGAACCACGGCTGCCAGCC
>DATCXL010000483.1:0-5189 GCA_036565825.1 Mycobacteriales bacterium | reverse complement strand
CCGCTGCCAGTTCGTCCCGTTCCTGGGTGGACGGTTCGTCGTCCAGCGGCGTCGCCTCTGCGATGCGCAGCCGCTCCTCCATCTCGCCCAGGCCCTCCAGGTCACGCTCCCGAGCCGCTGCCGCCTCGCCCCGGGCCCGCTCCAGTCGATCCGCCTCGGCGACCGCCGAACGGGCCGCCGCACCGAACTGGGCCAGCCGCGCCGTCGCCGCGTTCATCGCGGCATCCGACTCGCGCATGGTGGCCTGGGCGGCGTCCACCGCGGCCCGTCGACGCCTCGTCTCCTCCTTGGCCTCGAACAGCTCCTTGGCCAGTCGGGTGTGCCTCTCGTGCGCCTCCAGCATCCGCTCGTCGGCCTCGTCCACCGCGGCGCGGACCTCGATCACGCTGGGTGCGCTGGCCGAACCGCCAGCGGCCCAGTCCGAACCCAGCAGGTCACCGTCGGAGGTGACCGCGCGCAGTTGCGGATACGCCCCGACCAGGTTGGCAGCGGCGGTCAGGTCCTGCACCACCGCGACCCGATCCAGCGCCCTGGCCAACGCGCCCCGCAGGGCCGCGGGCGCGTCCACCAGATCCATCGCCCAGCACGCCCTCTCGGGCAGCACCGGCCAGCCGTCCCGGTCAGGCTCGGCGGGGGCACCGCCAACCAACAGCCCGGCGCGACCCGCGTCGGCGTCCCGCAGCAGTCGCAGCGCCGCCACCGCCGCGTCCGGTGAGGCGACCGCGACCGCATCGGTGACCGCGCCCAACGCCGCGGCCACGGCAACCTCGTGCCCGGGATGGACGACAAGCAACGAGGCCACCGACCCGAGCAGACCGGACAGGTCTCCGTCGGCGGCCAGCAGCGCGCCGGTGCCGTCCTTCCGGGTCAACCCGATCGCCAGCGCGTCTCGGCGGGCCTCCCAGGTGGACCGCTCCCGTTCTGCCTCCCGTTCCTCCGCGGTGAGTTCACCGACGGTGTCCCGGATCTGTTCGTAGCCGATCCGGGCGGCCTGGTACCGCTCGTCGAAATCCTGTTTGTTCTCGTCGAGGGACTCAGCCTCGGCGCGCAGGGTCTCAAGTTCGGCGTGCGCCTGCTCGGCCCGGTCCCGAGCTTCGGCCACTGCCGCGGCGAGCCGGGCGATCTCCTCGGCGCCGGCCGAGGCACGGGTACGCAGTGCCTCCACCCGGCCGGTCAACCGGGCCAGGCCCTCGCGCCGGTCGGCGATCGCCCGTACCGCGGCGACGTGCGCCTTCTCCGCCTCGGCGAGCTGGGACTCCAGTGCCGTCCGTTGGGCCACCGCGTCGGACAGCCGCGCACGATCGGCCTCGAGGGCGCCGTGCAGCCTGGCCTCCTCCTCGCGGATCCTGGCCGCCTCGGCCTCCATCGCGTCGGGGTCCCGACCAGGTCGGGTTCCCGGCGGTTCGGCCGAAAGGTGCCGGGCCCGCTCGGCGGCAAGCTTGGCGGTACCGCGAAACCGCTCCTCCAACGCGGACAGCCGGTACCAGGTCTCCTGCGCCCGGGTCAGCCTCGGCGCGTCGGCGGCCAGGGCCTGGTCCAGTTCGGCCTCCCGGGCCTGGGCCGCGGCCAGTTCCCGTTCCACCTCGGCGCGACGCCGACGAAGTTCGGTCTCGTCGGCCACCTCACGGTTCAGCGTGGTACGAAGGCTGACCAGATCGTCAGCGAGCAGACGTAGCCGCGCATCACGCAACTCAGCCTGTACCGAGGCAGCCCGACGGGCCACCTCGGCCTGCCTGCCCAGCGGTTTGAGCTGTCGACGCAGTTCGGTGGTCAGGTCGGTGAGCCGGGTCAGGTTGGCCTGCATCGCGTCAAGCTTGCGTAGCGCCTTCTCCTTGCGCTTTCGGTGCTTGAGCACACCGGCCGCCTCTTCGATGAACCCGCGGCGGTCCTCCGGCCTGGCCTGCAGCACCGAGTCAAGCTGACCTTGCCCGACAATCACATGCATTTCCCGGCCTATGCCGGAATCAGACAGGAGTTCCTGGATATCGAGAAGGCGGCAGTGGTTGCCGTTGATCTCGTACTCGCTCTCGCCGGACCGAAACATCCGGCGGGTGATCGACACCTCTGTGTAGTCAATCGGCAGCGCCTGGTCGGAGTTGTCGATGGTCAGGGTGACCTCGGCCCGGCCCAGCGCCGGCCGACCGGCGGTACCGGCGAAGATCACGTCCTCCATCTTGCCGCCGCGCAACGCCTTGGCACCCTGCTCGCCCAGCACCCAGGCGATGGCGTCGACCACGTTGGACTTACCCGAACCGTTGGGTCCCACCACACAGGTGATGCCGGGCTCGAAACGCAGTGTCGTCGACGAGGCGAAAGACTTGAAGCCCTTCAGCGTCAAACTCTTCAGATGCACGACTCTCCGGACGTCATGGCGGCACGTCAGGCGGCCGACCCGCCCCGGAGGGCCGCACCGACAAACACGGGCGCCACAGGTGCCGGGAAGGGGCCCGGTCGACTGTATCGCGCCCGGTTCGGGACAGAACGAAGGCGCGCCCGGCGCACCAGGCGCGCGGTTGGGGCTGCCGGCCGGTCGCCGGTCCGGATCAGGTCAGTGCCGGCTCGGTGAGCTCGGTGGACAACTGACGCAGACCGTGGTCGAGGTCGACCTCGTCGGCCTCGGACTCGGCGCGCAGTCGCGCCACCTCGGCCTCCAGATCACGGACGCGGGTCCGCAGTCGGGTGACCTCGTCCAGGAGACGACGATCGACATTCGTAGCTACGTGACCGAGAAGAGCCTTGGCCATCTTGAAGGGCCTCCACACAGGCAGGACAGGTGTGGCAACGCTGAGTACGCACGCGTGTCGCGGCGAAATTGATGTAGCCAACTCATAGCGTTGCACGAAGATCAGGGGTGGTCAACGGCAGAACCTGGCCCCGGCCCGTGCCTGGTGCTGCCTCTCGACGCTACCTCTCGGCGAAGCCGGAAAGCGCACCCCGAGCCGGTGACCATCTTTCGACGACACATCGTACTCGCCCGGGCGCCGACGGTCCCCGCAAGCCCTCAAGCAGCGACCGACACCGCGACTCTGGTCCCTCGGCCACCACTTCCACCCGGCCGTCGTCAAGGTTCGTCGCGCTACCCACGAGTCCCAACTCCAGCGCCCGCGACCGGGTCCACCAGCGAAAGCCCACGCCCTGTACCCGACCGTGTACCCAGGCGGTAAGCCGAACCATCCGTTCATCCGACACGGCCCGACGATACCCGGACTGTGGTTAGACTCCGCGGGTCACAGAATCATCACGAACGAAGGGAACGGCGCTGGCATGAGTTCCCGGCACAGTGCCCGGCACCGCCGGCAGGTGTCACCGGGACGTCGTCTGCTCGTCACCCTCACCGTGCTACTCGCCGGAACCGTCGGACTTGCCGGGATCGTCCTGGTGAGTGCGCAGTTCGCCCATCCAGTACGGCCGACGGTGTCACCCACGGTGTCCGGCCCGGCGATGCTCAGCAAGAACGGCACCTCCGCACAGGCCGACCGCGAGGAGTCGGTCAGCAGGTCCAGCGCCCGGGGTGCCTCGGCCGGCCCGTCGCCCACGCCGAAGGCCAGGGCCAGTGCGAAGGCGAGCCCGACCAGAACCGCGGTCAAGCCGCCGGCCACCCGCCCGGCTCCGCCGAACACCTCCCGGCCGGCACCGCCGGCCAGCCCCAACACCAGCTACCTTCAGCAGGTACTCGACCTCACCAACGCCGAGCGGGCCAAGGCGGGCTGCCCGGCGCTCACGATGGACTCCCGGCTCCAGCAGGCTGCCCAGGGCCACAGTCAGGACATGGCGGACAAGGACTACTTCGCCCACAACGACCCTGACGGCACCACGCCCTGGGATCGGGCCGAGGCCGCCGGTTACCCGAACGCCTCCGGGGAGAACATCGCGATGGGCTACCCGACGCCGGCCAAGGTCATGGAGGCCTGGATGAACAGCTCCGGGCACCGGGCCAACATCCTGAACTGCGAGTCACTCGAACTGGGCGTGGGCTACGTGGTTGACGACGACCGTGGTGCCATCTGGACCCAACTCTTCGGCTTCGGTGGCTGACCCACTCACAGAACCGGTATCGGTGGCGATGTGTCGTTTGCGGCCCCTGATTCCTTGCCCGCGTCGTAGCCGGCGCTGGTTGGGGGCATGATGTCGGCGCCGCAGACTGTCTGGGACTCGACGACCGCGGCGGTGGGCAACGGGTCACGCCCGGCGTGGAGCCGGACCCGGTCACGCCGGGCGTCGTGAACCCGTTGCCACACACCGGCTGTACACGACACTGACACGCGGGCTCCTGGCGGACCGGTTGGCGTAGAGAACCACCGGTCCTGTCGGGAGCTCGCCTACTTCCCAGCCGCCACACGCCGACACCACCACAGTTCTCAGACGCCCACTCAGACCGCGGGCGGGTGGACCGCCGAGCCGGCGGACCAGTAGGCCGCGAACCCGCGGAACAGACAGAAAGCCGGACGGGCAGCGGCTGCGGGGGGTGCAGGCCGCCGCCCGTCCGGGGCTGGGGTGACCGTTGGGTCAGGGAGCGGAGTGCGAGGGCGTCGCGGTCGGGATCGGAGTCGTGGTCGGCTGGCCGTGCTCACCCGACTGGCCGGTCGGGTGCTCGGTCGGCTGCGCCGTCGGGTGTGTGCCTGACTGTCCGGTCGGGTGCGTGCTGGGCGCGTTGCCAGGCTTGTTGGCCAGCACCGTGGCGCAGTAGTCGGCCACCCCGTCCGCGCCACCGGCGTTCGTGATCAACACCGAGAACGCCGGGTTGTCCAGCGCCTTGCCGTGGCTGTCCGCGACACCTGCGGAGTAGGCGCGGCACAGCCCGACCATCGACGGTGACGGGGTCGCAGCGGCCTGCCCGTCCTGGCTACCGGCCGGCGAGGAGTGGTCGGCTGAGGGTACGACCGAAGGCGTTGACTGCGTGTGTGAGTTCCCACCCAGTGAGGCCGGCAGATTTCCCGTCGCGGCGACCGCCACCGCACCACCACCCACCGCGGTGGCTGCGGCCGCTGCCAGCGCGATCTTCGTGGTGAGAATCTTGGCCAGAGCTACTTTGATCATCGAACCTCTCCGAGGCTGACCAACAGGGGCGAGATGGGCCTGCCGGAAGGCGGTCAGCGCGGCCTGCTCGCCGACCAACTCGTCGAGGTGGCCAGGAGCAGCCGCCGCTGCGAGCAGTTCGACGAGCGCGTCCGGACCGACCGGCGGGCCGC
>DATCXL010000230.1:0-2019 GCA_036565825.1 Mycobacteriales bacterium | reverse complement strand
TCCGCACGCGAGTGGAGAACCATGGCCGCCGACCGGTTCCTCACCTTGAGCGACGTCGCAGAGATCCTCAACATCTCGGCGTCGCAGACCTACGCGCTCGTCCGCAGTGGGGAGTTGCCTGCCATCAAGATCGGAGGGCGTGGTCAGTGGCGAGTCGAACGTAGCCAGTTGGAGTCATACATCGAGCGGATGTACGACGAGACCCGCAAGTTCGTGAGTACTCATCCGCTGACCCGCGACGAGGCGCTTCCGCAGGACTGACCACCGGGTCAGCCGCAGAGCGCTCGGCCGACACGACGGGCCGCCAGCCAGGCTTGTGGCCCGCCGTTCGGCGATTCTGGTGTGCCCATGCTCTGCCCATGGGCCCTTTCGGTAACCCGACAAAGGCCCGTCGTCGGTCTGCGGCACGCCCGGGTCCGGCGCTGGAAACCCCCCGGGTCGGTCCCTGCCCCGGTCCCCTGCCCCGCTTGTCCGGATCCACGCCCGGTGTCGACGCCCAGGGTCCACACCGCGATCACGGACGGGCCCGCCAGCCACCCTCGTCACCGGACGCGCGGTTCTACCGCTCGCGTCCGTTCGGGTGACCAGGGCTGTATCAAGCGCAGCAGTCGCGACTCATCCATGCGTGTCCACCGGCAGAGCAGGTCACCGGACCGGCCGCAACACGGCAGGACGGCGACGCCCCCCGGGACGAAAGCGAACCCGAGCACGCAGGGCAGGGGAAACGATGGCAAACGATCTCCATCATCACTTGGACTACCCCCATAATTCAGGTCTTCTTTGCCAAACCAAGGCAAGTGCTTCCGAATGGCCTGATCCGCAGGTGGGCTGTGGTGTATGTGTCGTGGCCCGGGTTCTGAGGGGGTGCGGGGTGGAGCGAAGTTCTCCCACAGAAAGCAAGACAGCACCAGCCCCGCAGCAGCGGGACTCCGGAGCCGGGGCTCCGCCCCGGTGAGGGTTGGAACTACTCGTCCAGTACGTACGGAGCCATCGATGACCGCGATACTCTCCGTGGCCGTACCCGCCGATGCCAGGTCCATGCTCGGCGGCCATGGTCATGCCAGAACCCACCGCATCCCCGAACTGCGAACGCCACCTCCGCTCGAACCCCGGTTCGACGACGAGGCCCCACCCGATGCCAACCGGGGCGCCGCCGAGTTGTTGCCGTTCGACACCGATCCGTGGCCACCCAGGTTCGACCGTGCCGTGGACCTGTTCGACCCACAGCCGACCTCCCGACGCTGCCTACCCGACCCCGGGCCGTGGGCGGCCCACTTCGTGCAGGCCGCTCTGGAAATACTGACCGGGCGACGTCCGGTGGGACAGTTACAGCGGTGGGCGAGCCTGCCGGCCATCAACGGGGTGAAGTCGGCCGCACGACCGGTCTCTGGCCAAACCACGCCGGCCAACACGGCCAGGCCACGAAGACCAGCGCGACCGACCCGACAGACGCGGCCGGTCGGACCGGCCCGACCCGCCGGACCGGTGGGGCCGACCGCGCCGGCCCAGTCACTGCACTCTGTGCACGTCAGCGAACCGGCCAACGGTGTGGCCGAGGTGTGTGCGGTGGTCCGGCAGGGTGAGCGTTACCGGGCACTGGCGGCACGGCTGGAGGGTTTGGACGGCCGCTGGCAGTGCGTCAGCTTCCGGTTACTCTGACGCGCTGACGCCCGCCACACCACGACCGGACGCAGCGGCAGCCCGACGGTGACCCGAAGCTGTGGGTCAGTGCGCCCCGGGCGCCCCGTGGCAACGCTTGTACTTCTTTCCCGAGCCACAGGGGCAGGGTGCGTTTCGAGCTGGTTCGCTGCTTGAAGCCGTTGCCGTGGAGGTCTTTGCCTCGGCGCGCTCGGGTTCGCCCGAGTCCAGCGTCGGCGCCGAGTACCGCAGGTTGGCCGGACGGGTCGGCGCGGCCAGGCCCTTCCCGGACAGTGCCGGGACGGCGTTTCCATGCTGCTCGGCGGCACCGTCACCGACCGGTGCGGCAGCCCGGGCCAGTGGAACCGCCTCGGCCGCCTC
>DATCXL010000436.1:0-3994 GCA_036565825.1 Mycobacteriales bacterium | reverse complement strand
GACAAGGTCGCCTTCACCGGGTCGAACGAGGTGGGCCGTCAGGTCCTCACCGCCGCCGCCGGGAACATGAAGAAGGTGTCGCTGGAACTGGGCGGCAAGTCCCCGAACGTGGTCTTCGCCGACGCCAGGCTGGACAAGGCGGTGTCCGCCGCCTACTGGGGAATCTTCCTCAACACCGGGCAGGCCTGCCAGGCCGGTAGCCGGCTGCTGGTGCAGCGCGAGATCCACGACGAGTTCGTCGAGGCCCTGGTGAAGATGGCGAAGACCAGCCGGCTGGGCGATCCGCTCGACGAGAAGACCATGATCGGCCCGGTGGTCGACAACAGCCAGCTCGACACCGTGACGCGCTACGTCGAGGTGGGCGGTGCGCAGGGCGCTGAGTTGGTACAGGGCGGTCGACGGATCACCGAGGGCCCGCTGTCGGCCGGCCTGTACTTCGAACCGACCATCTTCGACCAGGTCACCCCGCAGATGACCATCGGCCAGGAGGAGATCTTCGGACCGGTGCTGTCGGTGCTGACCTTCGACGACGCCACCGAGGCGGTCCGGTTGGCCAACGACACCATGTTCGGACTGGCCGCGGCGGTGTGGACCCAGGACGTGGATATCGCGCTGCGCACGGCCAAGGGGATCCGGGCCGGCACGGTGTTCATCAACGCCTACCACGACGCGGGACTGGCCTTCGTGATGCCGTTCGGCGGCTACAAGGCCAGCGGATTCGGTCGCGAACTGGGCCGGGAGGGTCTGGACGGGTACTTCGAGACCAAGGCGATCCACCTACGACTGGGCAGAATCGACCGCCCGTGACGTTCTATCCACAACCAACACTGGACTGGTTTGCATGACTGAGGCTTCCATCGAAGCACCGCACCCTGACACCCGGTTCGGCCGAGACCTGACGATCGAGCGGGTGGAGGTGGTCCCGATCCGGGTACCACTCGCCCAGAAGTTTCAGGGCAGCCACTATTCGATGACCACCCGCTGCACCATCATCACCCGGGTCTACACCTCGGGTGGGATCGTCGGCGAGGCGTTCAACGGCGACACCGATGCCGAGCAGGCCTCGATCGTGCAGATCATCAACGAGGAGATCACCCCGCACCTGCTGGGGATGTCCGCGATGAACACCGAGGGGTGTTGGGAAGCCTCGCTGCCGCCCAGCTACGACATCCTGCGCGACCGCGCACTGGCCATGCAGGCCATCGCCTGTGTGGACAGCGCGGTGTGGGATGCGGTCGGCAAGGCGCTGGGCGTACCGCTCTACCAACTGTGGGGTGGTTACCGGAACCGGCTGCCGGCGATCTGCATCGGTGGGTACTACACCAACGACGAGGCTGACTCGGCCCGACAGATCGAGCACTACGCCGAACTGGGCTTCGCCGGGTGCAAGTTCAAGGTCGGTCGGCTCTCCCCGGAGGAGGACGCCGAGCGCACCCGGCTGGCCCGCCGGGCCGCCGGTGACGACTTCGTCCTCATGGTCGACGCCAACCAGGGATACACCCGGGACGAGGCGCTGCGGTTCACCCGAGCCACCCAGGAACTGAACCTGCGCTGGTTCGAGGAGCCGTGCCGCTGGCTGAACGACCGGCGGGACATGCGCGACGTACGGGTGATGGGCGGGATCCACGTGGTGGCCGGGCAGAGCGAGTCCACCCGGGCCGGTCTGCGGGACCTGATCGCGGGCGGTTCGGTGGACGCGTGCAACGCCGACGCCAGTTGGATCGGCGGGCCCAGCGAGTGGCGTCGGGTCGCCGCGGTGGCCGCGCTGCACGAGGTGGCGATGGCCCACCACGAGGAGCCGCAGGTCGCCGCGCACCTGCTCGCCTCGATTCCGCACGGGACCTACCTGGAGACCTTCGCGCCGGAGCGGGACCCGCTGTTCTGGAATCTGATCGCGAACCGGCGCGAGTTCACCGACGGCGACTACCTGGTACCCGACGGCCCCGGCCTGGGGCTGGAACTGGACCAGGACTACATCGCCCGGTACCAGGCGTGAGTCGGGGGCCGCGGTGAGCACCGGGGTGGCCGTGGTCGGCGTCGGCGAGGCCGACGAGATAGGGATCGTACGGAACAAGAGCGCGGTCCAGATGCACGCCGAGGCGGCCAGCAACGCACTCCGGCACGCGAACCTCGAACTGTCCGATGTGGACGCGCTGTTCACCTGCGGGATCGACTTCCTGCCGACCCTGATCGTGGCGGAGTACCTGGGCATCTCGCCCAGGTTCTCCAGTTCAAACTCGATCGGCGGGTCCTCGTTCGTGGCGCACGTGCACGAGGCGGTGCTGGCCATCCAGGCCGGGGCATGCGAGGTCGCGCTGATCACCCACGGGGAGACCAGGCGGTCCAACCGAAAACGCGGCGTGTCCACCCGGCCGGCGCACGACGACCCCTGGTTCCCCGACTGGCAGTGGGAACGGATCTACGGGGTGGCCTTCCCACCGGCCGCCTACGCGCTGGCCGCGACCCGGCACATGCACCAGTACGGCACGACCAGCGAGCAACTGGCCGAGATCGCGGTGGCCACCCGGCACTGGGAGTCGCTGAACCCCCGGGCGCTGCACCGGGACCTGATCACGATCGACGACGTGCTCAACTCCCAGATGATCGCCTACCCGTTCCACCTGCTGGACTGCTGTCTGGTCACCGACGCGGGCGGTGCGGTGGTGCTCACCTCTGTGGAGCGGGCCAGGGGGCTGGGGGTGCCGGCGGTGGAGGTGCTCGGATCGTCCGTGGCGCACACCCACCACATGATCTCCGCGATGCCCGACCTGACCGAGACCCCGGCCCGGATCTCCGGCGCCGCGGCGTTCGCCCAGTCCGGCCTGACACCATCCGATGTGGACGTGGCCGAGCTGTACGACTCGTTCACCTACACGGTGCTGGCCACCCTGGAGGATCTGGGGTTCTGCGCCAAGGGTGAGGGCGGGGCGTTCGTGTCCGGGCAGCGCACCGCGCCGGGCGGAGACTTCCCGCTCAACACCAGCGGTGGCGGGTTGTCCTACACCCATCCGGGCATGTTCGGGATGTTCCTGCTGATCGAGGCGGTTCGGCAGTTGCGTGGCGAGTGTGGACCACGCCAGGTGTCCGGGGCGCAGGTCGCCCTGGTCAACGGCATGGGTGGCTACCTGTCCAGCGCCGCGACGGCCGTGCTCGGGAGGATCTGATGTTCACCAGCACCGGACCGCTGCCCGCCTTGGGCATCTCGCCCAGCCCGGACGCGGTTCCGTTCTGGAAGGCGTGCGAACGCGGGGAGCTTCTGCTGCCCTACTGCCTACGGTGTGAGCGGTTCTTCTTCTACCCGCGCACGCTGTGCCCCACCTGCGGCAGTCGGGAACTGGACTGGCGTCCGGTCAGTGGCCGGGGCACCCTCTACACGTTCTGCATCCACCACGTGCCACCGCTGCCGCGGTTCGCCGGCTCGGTGCCGTTCGTGACCGCGATCGTGGAGTTGGAGGAGGGTCCGCGGATGATGACGCTGCTGGTCGACGTCGAACCCGATCCGTCGCTGATCCACTGCGACGCCCCGGTCGAGGTCGTCTTCACCACCGACGGCGACGGACGTGCGGTCCCGGTTTTCCGGTTCCGGGCGGCACAGGCCGCGTCCTAGCACAGACTCGCCCGGCTGGCATCGGAACCTGGTGCCAGCCGGGCGCACCAGTTCATCCCGTGCCTGGGTCGGTGTGCTTACCCGCCAGCATCTCTCGAACGCTCCGGTACGCCTGGCGCAGGTCATCACCGTCATAGTGCAGTTTGCCGAGCTGCCGTAGATGTGTGTCCGCGTTCACCGCCACGGTGTGCCGTAGTACCGCGAACAACGGTGCGTCCGACATGGAGTCGCCGTAGGCGACACACGCGTCGCGGTCGAGTCCGTGCCGCGCCAGTACCCGGTCCGCTATGGACACCTTGTCGACCGGGCGGAGGATTCCGGCCGGGTCCAGCGGCTGGCAGAAGGGTAACGGCGGGAACCGGGAGGCAACCACATCGTCGGCGCCCC
>DATCXL010000434.1:0-2223 GCA_036565825.1 Mycobacteriales bacterium | reverse complement strand
GTCGGCCGGGACTTCCACACCAAGGGCGGCGACACGGTGCTGGCGGCGCTGGCCGTGCTGCGCACCCAGGTGGATCCGGCCATCACGCTCACCGTGGTCGGCCCCCGGTCCTGGCCGCTGCCCGGCCCGGTACCCGAGGGTGTCCGGTTTCTCGGGTCGCTGCCGGTGGACCGGGTCGGTGCGCTCTACGCCGAGCACGACCTGTTCGTGTTGCCGTCCCGGTTCGAGGGGTTCGGGATCGTGTTCGTCGAGGCGTTGGCGGCCGGGTTGCCCTGCGTGGGCCGCCGCGCGTTCGCCATGCCGGAGATCATCACGCCCGGGTGCAACGGCGAGTTGGTGGGTGGGGGCTCCCAGGGTGCCGAGGTGGCCGAACTGACCGCCGCGGTGGCCCGACTGTTGGCCGATGACGCGGTCTACCGGTACACCGCCTCGGCGGCGGTCGAGGTGGCCCGGTACTACTCCTGGGACCGGGCCGCCGCCGAGGTGCTCGACGTCGCGCACCAGATCACCCGGTCGGCGTAACGACGCCCGTCTGGTGCAGTGTCGCTCGGCTGTTCGCCAGACCTCGCCCGCCGTAAGGACGCGCTCGTTGGTCCGAACGGGCGGGGTTGGTCGACGACCCGGTGAAGTACGGCGCGCGGGTGCCTAGTATCTGCCCAGTGACCGACGGCCAAAGGTCCGATGTGGACGAGCGGTCGGGTTGAGGCTGGGGGGTTGCCTCGTGTCCGGATCCGCACGCGGGCCGCACGTGCTCGTGATCGTGCAGAACCTTCCGGTGCCGTTGGACCGGAGAGTGTGGTTGGAGTGCCGTGCCCTGGTCGAGGCGGGCTACCGGGTCAGCGTGGTCTGTCCCCGCGGTCCCGGTGACCCACGGCGCCAGCGGATCGACGGGGTCGACATCCACGGGTACCGGCCGGCACCGCCGGCCAGCGGCCTGGTCGGCTACCTGTGGGAGTTTGTCTACTCGTGGGTACGTACCGCCTGGCTGGTGTGGCGGGTGTGGCGGCGGGAACGCTTCGACGTGATCCAGGCGTGTAACCCGCCGGACACGTTCTGGGCCCTGGCCCGGTTGTACACCCCGCGTGGAGTGCGGTTCGTCTACGACCAGCACGACCTGAGCCCGGAGGTGTTCCGGTCCAGGTTCGGCGAGCCCACCGGGTTGGCCCGGCGGGCACAGTACGGGGCGCTGGTGTGGCTGGAACGGATGACCTACCGGACCGCACACCACGTGGTCTCCACCAACGAGTCCTACCGGCGGGTGGCGTTACGGCGCGGTGGTCGCGAACCCGCCTCGGTGACGGTGGTGCGCAGCGGACCGGACACCAACCAGATGCGTCCGCGCGACGGCGACGCCCGGTTGCGTGACGGCCGGCGCTACCTCGCCGTCTACCTCGGCGTGATGGGGCCGCAGGACGGGGTGGACCTGGTGCTGAGAGCCCTGGACGTGCTGGTGCACCGGATGGATCGGGACGACCTGCACGTGGCGCTGCTCGGCTTCGGTGACTGCCTGGACGATCTGGTCGCGTTGGCCGGCGAGTTGGACCTGTCCGACCGGGTCACCTTCACCGGACGGGCCGACCCGGAGATGATCGCCGAGTACCTGTCGACCGCGCACGTGGGAATCGGACCGGACCCGAAGAGCCCGCTCAACGACGTTTCAACGATGAACAAGACGATGGAGTACATGTCCTACGCGCTGCCGGTGGTCACCTTCGACCTGGTCGAGACCAGGGTGTCGGCCGGTGACGCCGCATGCTACGTGGATCCCTGCCCGGCTCCCGAGGACGCCGAACGGTTCGCCAAGGCCATCGCCGGTCTGCTCGACGATCCGCTCGCGCGCGAGCAGATGGGTGTGGCCGCCCGCCGCCGGGCCGTGCGGGAGTTGGACTGGGAACCGCAACGGCGTCGCTACGTGCGGGTGTACGACGACCTGTTCGGGCGGCCGGCACGCACGTGGTCAGACCAGGCCCCGCCGCCGGCCGTCGGGTCGTTGCCGCGGTTGGTGGACACCGACGACCCCGAGCCACCACGGCGCTTCGCCCGTACCAGACACAGCGCGGACGACACCGCGGACGACACCGCGGACGACACGGGAGACGACACGGGAGATGACACGGGAGATGACAGTGCCGGCGACCAGACCTGACGCCGATCGGCACGGTGCCCGACATACCGCCCGACATGGTGTCCGGCACGGTGACCGGGCCGGACAGCGGCATGGCG
>DATCXL010000373.1:0-4128 GCA_036565825.1 Mycobacteriales bacterium | reverse complement strand
GGCCATGGCCGTGGTCACCATGAAGCAACTGCTCGACTCGGGGGTTCACTTCGGGCACCAGACCCGACGCTGGAACCCCAAGATGAAGCGCTTCATCTTCACCGAGCGCAACGGCATCTACATCATCGACCTCCAGCAGACCCTGTCCTACATCGACAGGGCCTTCGAGTTCGTCAAGGAGACCGTGGCGCACGGCGGCAGCATCCTGTTCGTCGGCACCAAGAAGCAGGCCCAGGAAGCCATCGCCGAGCAGGCCCAGCGGGTGGGGATGCCTTTTGTCAACCAGCGCTGGCTGGGTGGGATGCTCACCAACTTCACCACGGTCTTCAAGCGGCTCCAGCGGCTGAAGGAACTTGAGACCATGGAGCTGGCCGGCTACGAGGGCACCCGGACCAAGAAGGAGCAGTTGATCCTGCACCGGGAGCGGGAGAAGCTGGAGCGCACCCTCGGCGGCATCCGCGACATGCAGCGGGTCCCCAGTGCGATCTGGGTCATTGACACCAAGAAGGAGCACATCGCCGTCGGTGAGGCCCGCAAGCTGGGTATCCCGGTCGTGGCGATCCTCGATACCAACTGCGATCCCGACGAGGTCGACTACAAGATCCCCGGAAACGACGACGCGATCCGCAGCGCGGCCCTGCTCACCCGGGTGATCGCCGACGCGGTCGCTGACGGCCTGATGGCGCGTGCCGCCGCGAACGCGCGCGCCGGTGCCGGCGCGGACAAGCCGGAGCCGACCAAGCAGATCGGCGCGGACGAGCCGCTGCCCGAATGGGAGCGGGAACTGCTCACCCGTGGTGCCGAGCAGGCGAGCGCCGGGCAGGCGGAGAAGACCGAACAGCCGACCGAACAGCCGGCCGAGCAGCCGGGTGCCGAGCAGCCGAGTGCCGAGCAGCCGGCCGAGGCGGGCGCCTCCTCGGCGACGGTGGCCGAGGCCACACCGGGAACCCCCGAGACCGGTTCCCAGCAGTCCTGAAATACCGGGCGCGGCGGGTCGGCGACCTGCCGCGCTCGGTTACGACCAAGCTCAACAACAGCCCGAAGCATCTGAAATCAAGAGAGCGAACAATGGCCAACTTCAGTATCGCGGACGTGAAGAGGCTCCGTGACCTCACCGGCGCCGGCATGATGGACTGTAAGAAGACGCTGCAGGAATCTGACGGCGATTTTGAGCGGGCTGTGGAGCTGCTCCGGATCAAGGGCGCCAAGGACGTGGGCAAGCGGGCCGGTCGCACCGCGGCGAACGGCCTGGTGGCCGCCACCGACGGCGCGATGATCGAGCTGAACTGCGAGACGGACTTCGTCGCGAAGAACGAGCAGTTCCAGCAGTTGGGTGCCCAGATCGTGGCACACGTCGCGGCAACCCGGCCGGCCGACCTGGACTCACTGTTGGGCGCGCGGTTGGACGACGGCCGGACCGTCCGAGAGGCAGTCGAGTCGGTGTCGGCGGTCATCGGAGAGAAGCTGGAACTGCGGCGTTTCACCGCGTTCGACGGGCAGATCGCCACCTACCTGCACAAGCGCAACCCGGACCTGCCACCGCAGGTCGGGGTTCTCGTCGAGTACACCGGGGACAACCTGGATGCCGCCCGGGGTGCGGCCATGCAGGTCGCCGCGATGCGCCCTCGTTACGTCCGACGTGACGAGGTGCCGACCGAGGTCATCGAGGCGGAGCGGCGGATCGCCGAGGAGACCGCACGCGAGGAGGGCAAGCCCGAGCAGACTCTGCCCCGGATCGTCGAGGGGCGGGTCAATGCGTTCTTCCGGGACAACGTGCTCTGCGAGCAGGCGTCCGTGCAGGACAGCAAGAAGACCGTCAAGCAACTACTGGACGCCGCAGGCGTGACCGTTGCCCGATTCGCCCGCTTCGAGGTGGGGCAGGTCTAGACGGCCACGACAACCGACCATAACCACGCGACGAGGAGGCTGCCGGTGACCGAGACGAGAGCGGCGGCCTCCCCGACCGTCGCCGGACACGGGGAACACGAGGCGAACACGGAACACGCAGACCACGCCCGGGGACCCCACTGGCCCCGGGTGCTGCTCAAGTTGTCCGGCGAGGCGCTGGCCGGCGGTGGCGGCCTGGGCGTCGACCCCGACGTGGTCGCCGTGGTCGCCAGACAGCTCGCCGACGTGGTTCGCGCGGGTGTCCAGGTGGCCGTGGTGGTGGGCGGCGGTAACTACTTCCGCGGTGCCGAGCTGTCCGAACGCGGCATGGACCGGGCCCGGGCCGACTACATGGGCATGCTCGGCACCGTGATGAACTGTCTGGCCCTGCAGGACTTCCTGGAGCACCAGGGAGTGGAAACCCGGGTGCAGACCGCCATCACGATGGGGCAGGTGGCCGAACCGTACATTCCACGGCGGGCCATCCGGCACCTGGAGAAGGGGCGGTTGGTGATCTTCGGGGCCGGCCTGGGCGCACCGTTCTTCTCCACCGACACCTGTGCCGCCCAGCGGGCTCTGGAGATCGGTGCCCAGGTGGTACTGATGGGCAAGAGTGGCGTCGACGGCGTGTACGACGCGGACCCCCGGGAGCGCCCCGAGGCGGTTCGGTTCGACACTCTGCCCTACGTCGAGGTGCTGCGCCGCGGGCTCAAGGTGGCCGACGCCACCGCGTTCAGTCTGTGTATGGACAATGACCTGCCAATCGTCGTCTTCGATCTGCTCACCGAGGGAAATATCGCGAAGGCCGTCTCCGGTGAGAGGATCGGCACGCTGGTCAGTTCCGCGGGTTGATTCCTCGACCACGCCAGAGCGGCCCTGCCAGGACCACTGCTGCTAGGACTACTGGAGGCACACGCCGTGATCGACGACACCCTCCTCGACGCCGAGGAGAAGATGGACAAGGCGGTCTCGGTCGCCAGGGAGGACCTCGGTGCGATCCGGACCGGTCGCGCCTCGCCCCAGATGTTCGCCAGGATCACGGTCGACTACTACGGTTCGCACACACCGATTCCGCAACTGGCCTCCATCCAGGTCCCCGAGGCCCGGATGGCCGTCATCAAACCGTACGACGCCGGCCAGCTCAACGCGATCGAGCGGGCGATTCGGGACAGCGATCTCGGCGTGAACCCCGGCAATGACGGCACGCTGATCCGGGTGGTGTTTCCCCAGTTGACCGAGGAGCGCCGCCGTGACCTGGTGAAGGTGGCAAGACACAAGGGCGAGGACGCCAAGGTGTCGATCCGCAACATCCGCCGGCACGCCAAGGAGGCGCTGGACCGGATCATGCGGGACGGCGAGGCGGGCGAGGACGAGGTACGTCGGGCCGAGAAGGAGCTGGACGAGATCACCACCCGCCATGTGGGCGTCGTGGACGAGGTCGTCAGGCACAAGGAAACCGAGCTGCTCGAGGTCTGATGGCGGCGATGCGCACCACCCCGCCGGCCACCAGACCGGACAGACGCCCGGGTAGGGCCGGCCGAAACCTGCCCGCGGCCATCGGGGTCGGCATCCTGCTCGGCGGACTGATTCTGGCCAGTCTGCTGGTGTACCGGCCGGCGTTCGCGGTGCTGGTCGCGGTGGCGGTGGTACTGGGTACCTTCGAACTGGCCCGAGCGGTCGGCGTGGTCGAGGTACAGGTGCCGTTGGTGCCGTTGGCGCTGGGCGGCGTGGCCATGCAGGCCCTGGCCTGGCACTCCGGCGCTGAGGGGCTCTCGGTCACCTTCCTGTTCACCGTCCTGGGCTGCCTGGTGTGGCGCCTGGCCGACGGCAGCGAGGGCTACCTGCGGGACGCGGCGACGACCGTGTTCGTCGCCACCTATGTGCCGTTTCTGGCCGGCTACGCGGTGCTGCTGGCGCAGCCGGACAACGGCGCCCGGCAGGTCATCGCGTTCGTGGCCCTGGTGGTGTGTAACGACGTCGCGGGCTACGCCGTGGGGGTACTGGTCGGCCGGCACCCGATGGCACCAACGGTGAGCCCGAAGAAGTCCTGGGAAGGTTTCACCGGGTCGGTGTTGGCCTGTGCCGGAGTGGGAGTGCTGGTGTTCCACCAGTTCTTCACTCCGGCACCGGTGTGGCACGGCGCCGTCTTCGGGCTGGCCATCGCGATGACCGCGACGCTGGGGGACCTGTTCGAGTCGATGATCAAGAGGGATCTGGGCATCAAGGACATGGGCAGCCTGC
>DATCXL010000371.1:0-2424 GCA_036565825.1 Mycobacteriales bacterium | reverse complement strand
GTCCGCCTCGACTTCATGGCCCACGCCGCCGACTTCTACCGGGCGGTGGCCCACCTGGACAAGGCAGCCACCAGGCAACTCGACAAGGTCGACCTCGACCCCCGACTGCGGGAACTGGTGCGCATCCGCGCCTCCCAGTTGAACGGTTGCGCCTTCTGCATCGACATGCACACCAAGGACGCCCGGGCCATCGGCGAGACCGAGCAGCGCATCTACGCCCTGCCGGCCTGGCGGGAGACCCCGTTCTTCAGCGAACGCGAGCGGGCCGCACTCGCCTTCACCGAAACGGTCACCCTGCTGGCCGACAACCACGTTCCCACCGAGGCGTACGAGGCGGTCGCCGCACAGTTCGGTCCCGACGAGGTGGCGGCCCTGATCAGCCTGATCGTGACCATCAACGCGTGGAACATGCTCAGCGTCAGCACCCGCGCCTGGGTCCCCGGTTCGTACCAGCCGTGACCGCCACAACCCTTCGCGCGCTGCACCACGGATCGCACCCGTTGGTACTGCCGAACGTGTGGGACGCGGCCAGCGCCCGGGTGTTCGCCGACGCCGGATTCTCGGCGTTGGCCACCAGCAGCAGCGCGGTCGCGGCCACGCTGGGATACGACGACGGCGAACGAACCCCGGCGGCGGAGATATTCGCCGCGATCGGTCGGATCGCCCGCAGCGTCGACGTTCCGGTGACCGCCGACATCGAGTCCGGCTACGGGTTGGGTGCGTCGGATCTGGTCGACCGACTGGTCGAGGTCGGCGTGGTCGGGTGCAACCTGGAGGACTCCGACCCGGCAACCCGCACGATGAAGGACGCGGAGCAGCAGGCGGAGTTCCTCGCCGCGGTACGCGACCACGCCGGCGACGGCCTGGTGCTCAACGCCCGGGTCGACGTCTTCCTGCACACGTCGTTCGATCCCCAGACCACCGTGGCCACCGCGATCGCCCGAGCCCGCCGTTACCTGGCGGCCGGGTGTGACTGCGTGTATCCGATCCTCGCCCCGGCCGACACCCTGCCCGAACTGGTGGCCGGGATCGACGGGCCGGTCAACGTGCTGCACCGGCCCGGTGGCCCGTCCCTCGAACACCTGTCCGCGCTCGGTGTCGCCCGGATCACCTTCGGCGGCTCCCTGCACTCGGCTGCCGTCGCGGCCCTGCGCGACACCGCCGCCGCGCTGCATCTGGCCACCGGTCGCAGCGGACCCGATCCCAACGAAAATCGCTGAATCCCACATCACACGGGTGGCCGGGTTGACCTGATGCCGTCACCCCGGCCACCGTTTTCTCCACGACCCAGCAATGCGACCGGTGCGCGGCCGGGTTCACGTCGCGGTCCAGGGAATGCGCGACTGGACCGTCCGGATCGCCGACGGTACTCTGCGTGCCCTCACCGAGGAGGAGTTCGGCGTGCGGGTCCGGGAGGCGGCTGCCGAGCTGATCCGCGATCAACCGGACAGGGTTCGCGAGCTGAAGAACAGTTCTGTGACTGACGGACAGACCCTCTCCGACCGATTGCGGTCCACGGCGGTGAACGTCTTTCTGAGGTATCCCTGATGAGATCCACCTCTCCTGGCCGGCGGCGCCGCTGGCGGTGGTTGGCGGTACTCGCGGCGGTCGGAGTGGCCGCCGCCTTCGGGACCACCGTACTGTCCGCCCGAGGCGGCACATCGCCCCGAAACCCCTGCGACGTGGCAGGCGCGAAGCGAACCGGGATCACCGGTCCGGTAACTCCGCCCTCGGCGGGACACGTCCGACCGATCTCCACGCGCCATCTGGAAACCCAACGTTCATCCGTGGAAGACACGACAGGCACGGTCAGGTACTCGGTCGATTCGGCCTTCTGCGGTGCACTCACCATCCGTGGTGTGGCCACCGTATTCCGGAACAGCGACGGCGCACTCGTCGGCGGTAGCTTCGCTCGGGACAAGTCGAAGGACCGATGCCGCCCCGGCAGGTACACCGAATCCACGGATGCGTTCCGGAGCATCCCGCCGGGAATTGATGACAGCAGGACCGAGAGCTATCCATACTGTGACCTCGGCCCGACCGGCGGCAACCCCACGACCACGGGCGGACCCGTGAACTAGCGCTGGGTTTGGCTCGGCAGGGGTCGTCAGGAAAAAGTCCCTGCTGGAACTGTCGGCTTCCACTCCGTGACGGAGGTGTCGGCAGGTACCAGGCGGCGAACGCGGCGGAGCGTGCTGCTGAGGCTTCGAGGTGTCTGTCGCCATGCTGCTGCCGTGCGACTCCGTTACGATCCTTTCTGGAGCCATGCTCTCGGTGAGGGTGCGGCCCCCACCCTGAGGCCGACCTGGGACTGCGGACCGGCACCGTCTGACCTCGACGGTCACATCTGCGTCTGGTGCGATGGGTTCTCTGCTTTGGAACCGACTCGTCCGGGAACACTCGATTCACACCGAACCCGACACA
>DATCXL010000362.1:0-5323 GCA_036565825.1 Mycobacteriales bacterium | reverse complement strand
CACTGGCACAGCAGGTGGGCAAGGTCTGCGACCGGCACTGCGATGACCCACGCCGGATCCATCGCGCCGTCGTCTCGGTGGCACGGTACCTGCTCCGCATGACCGGCCGAAGCACCCCGTTCGGTCTGTTTGCGGGAGTTGCCGCGGCCCGCTTCGGCCCCGGGTTGGAGATCCGGTGGGATGATCAGCACCGCGCCGTCGCACGTGCCGACGCAGCGTGGCTGGAACCGCTGATCACCGGGCTGGAAGGATACCTACCGCTCGTACGCCGGCTGACGGTGGTCGCGAACAACCTGTGCACCCTTCGTGGGGGACGACTCGTCCTGCCGCTCCAGGATCGGGCTGGCAGCGGTCCGGACGCTGTCGGGCAAGCGGGGTTGGTTGACGTGTCGGTTCGACACACCCACGCTGTCGAGGCCGCCGTACAGTACGCGGCCTCACCCATCGCGCTTGCTGATCTGGCCGGGAAACTGGCCGCCGACTTCCCTCGGGCATCGTCGTCGACGATCGAAACGATGCTGAGCGAACTGGTCGCCAAGCGCGTTCTGTTGACGAGTCTGCGGCCGCCGATGACAGCCACCGATGGCCTGCGCCATGTCGTTGCGCAGCTGCGTGCCGTCGATGCCGACACCATGCTGCAGGTCGCTGACCAGGTTTCAGCCCTGTACGCCATCGATGACCTGATGGCCAGGCACAACCAGTCCACGGACCCCACCGAGAGACGGGACCAACGACGTCGCC
Organism: Mycobacteriales bacterium; assembly: GCA_036565825.1. Classification (GTDB taxonomy): domain Bacteria; phylum Actinomycetota; class Actinomycetes; order Mycobacteriales; family DASULA01; genus DASULA01. Next base: position 4,582 of record DATCXL010000362.1, on the reverse strand, counting down.
TGGCACGGCAGATGAGGCTGGTGAACGGCACCGTCGAACAGCCCATCATGGTCGACCTGCACCTGGATCTCGATCTCACGCTGCCCGAAGCCGTGGCGCGAGACGCGGAGACTGCCGCCGCCGTCTTGACCCGGTTGACGCCGTACCCGTACGGACTTGCAGCATGGCAGGAGTTCCATGCTTCCTTCTTGGAGCGCTACGGCGTCGGGGCGGTAGTCCCGCTCCTGGAACTCATCAACCCGGATACGGGGCTCGGCTTTCCCGCCACATACCGAGGGTCAGATCGGACATCAACCGTTCCACCACTGTCCGAACGGGACGAGCGTCTACTGTCGCTGGTGCAGAAGGCAACGATGGCCGGCAGTGACGAGATCGTCCTCGACGACCGGATGATCTCCGGCCTCGCAAGCGACGTTACCAGTGCACACCAGGTGCCACCCCACGTTGAACTCTTCGTGCAGGTCCACTCCGAAAGCGATCTGGCGCTCCAGCGGGGAGAGTTCACGCTCGTCGTGACTGGTGCCGCGCGGGCAGCGGGAACGACCGCTGGCCGCTTCCTAGACCTGCTCGATGAGCCTGACCGGGGACACTTCCTCGATGCCTACGCAGAGGTGGCGACGTTACGTGATGGGGCGTTGCCGGTTCAGGTTTCATGCCCGCCGGTGCGAGCCCAGTTGGGGAACGTGGCCCGGGCACCCGCTATGACTCCTCGGGTACTACCGATCGGCGAATACCAGCAACCCAGCCCCAGCATGGTGTCGCTGTCTGATCTGGCGGTCGGAGGCGACGCCGAAGGGCTCTACCTGATGTCGCTGGAACAACGGCGGCTGATCGAACCCAGCGCACTGAACGCCGTGGAGTTCCGCCACTTCAGCCAGCCGCTCGCGCGATTCTTGTGCGAGGTCTCGCGAGCGCGAGCTGCGGTCTACATGCCGTTCTCCTGGGGCGCTGCCAGCTCCCTGCCGTTTCTGCCGAGAATCCGGTACGGGCGAACGGTTATCGCGCCGGCCCGCTGGAACTTGGCAGCGTCCGATCTGCCGGGCCAGAACGCGTCATGGTCGCAGTGGCGAAACGCCCTGGCGTCCTGGCAGCGCATGTTCCGCCTGCCCGATCAGGTGTACCTCGTCGAGGCCGACAACCTGCTGCGCATCGATCTCGGACGAGATCTGCCCTTGGCGTTGCTGCGATCCCACCTCGACCGATATGAGTACGCCAGGCTCGACGAGGCACCGGCGCGAGGTTCGTACGGGTGGCTGGGAGGGCACGCTCATGAAGTCGCCGTGCCGCTGACCACGACGGTCGCTGCGCGACCAGCCCCTGTGCACGTTGCCACGGCGCAACCAGTCAGCCGCTCCGATGGGCACCTGCCCGGTGCGTCACCCTGGTTGTTCGCCAAACTGTACGGCCACACAGACCGGCAGGTCGAAGTCATCGCCGATCTGGCGTCCCACCTGTCCAGGTGGGATGCACCGATCGAGTGGTGGTACGTCCCCTACCGCGACCCAGAACCACACCTGCGCGTACGCATCCGCCTGTCGAGCAGCGAAGCCTACGGGTCCGCAGCACAGTGCCTCGGTGCATGGGCGATGCGGCTACGGCAGCAGGGCCTTCTCGGTCGGATGCAGTTGGGTACCTACCATCCCGAAACGGGTCGGTATGGGTTTGGTGAGGCCATGGCGGCCGCAGAGCAAGTGTTCGCTGCGGATTCAGCCGCGGTGCTCACCCAACGCCACGCGGCCGCCCATGTAGGCGTCGCTCCGGAGGTCATCACGGCCGTCAGCCTGCTCGACCTCACCATCGCGTTCACCGGCGACACCGCCAGAGGCATGGGCTGGATCGTCGACCAGGTGCCGCGGGAACCAGCGCGCGTAGGCCGCCATCTGCACGCCGAGGTGACGCACCTGGCCGATCCACACGATAACTGGGCCACACTGCGCGCACTTGACGGCGGTGAGGTCGTCGTCGCTGCATGGAAGCGGCGTCACGATGCACTGGCCGCCTACCGACAACGCCTCGCGGCGCAACGGGAGCCCTTGTCCGTCCTTCCATCGTTGCTGCACATGCACCACACCCGCGTATTCGGCATCGACCCGCAACGCGAGCGTGTCGGTCGCCGGTTGGCTCGCGCCGCCGCTCAGCGATGGATCGCAACCAGCGCCGGAGCAACGCCATGAGCCGGATCGTGTGCTCACTCAATGTCGCCGCTCGCGTTGCAGCGGATCGCATCGCCCACATGCTGGCGTCGCCCGCGCCGGCCCCGCCGCGGCGTCGATGGCATGCCCAGTCGCTGGCAGACGGTGCCGCCGGGACCGCACTGCTGCACATAGAGCGTGCCCACGCACAGGTGGGTGACTGGGGTGTCGCGCACGCGTGGCTCGCCAACGCAGCGCAATCCGACATCGTCGCCACCACAGGCTCGGGGCTCTACTTCGGTGCACCTGCGGTCGCCTTTGCCCTCCACGCGGCCTGCACCGACGGGTCGGACAGGTACACGCGTGCACTCTCCACACTCGACAGGTCTGTGATCGCCCTGACACACCGCAGGATCGACCAAGCTCATGCACGCATCGCCAGCGGTCACCTTCCGAAGTTCACAGAATTCGACGTGATCTCCGGTCTGGCCGGGATCGGTGCCTACCTGCTTCACCACAGACCCGGCGATGACGCACTGGAACGCGTCCTGTCGTACCTGGTGCGGTTGTCCGAACCGTTGCGTAGCGGTGGTGAAACGCTGCCCGGTTGGTGGACGGATCACGGTCCCGACGCCAGAACTTCACCGGACTATCCGGGGGGCCATGGGAACTTCGGCATGGCTCACGGCATCGCGGGTCCGCTGACACTTCTCGCATCAGCTCGACGCCGGGGGATCACCGCGGATGGGGACCTGGAGGCCGTCGAGCGGATCTGCGCTTGGTTGGATACCTGGCGTCAAGACCGTGAGACAGGACCGTGGTGGCCACAGTGGATCACCAAGGACGAGCTACACCGTGGCCGCGTCCACCAACCTGGTCCGCTGCGGCCGTCCTGGTGCTACGGCACACCGGGGGTCGCTCGTGCCCAGCAACTCGCCGCCATCGCGGTACGCGATGCAGGCCGACAACAGCTTGCCGAACAAGCCCTCGCTGCTTGCTTGTCTGACGCGAACCAACTCGGCCGTATCACCGACAGCAGCCTCTGCCACGGCTGGGCCGGGTTGTTCCAGACTGCGTGGCGCGCGGCGGTCGACGCGGCTACACCCACGATCGCGGCCAACCTGCCGCGCCTGGCCGCCCTGCTCGTACAGCAATCTGAGCACGGTGAGACGAGCACCGGGTTTCTCGAAGGGGACGCCGGACTCGCGCTGGCCCTGTACACGGTCGCAGATACTGTCCCGACGATCTCAGGCTGGGACGCATGCCTGCTCATCACCTAGACCGTCAGGGCTGCGCTGATTCACCAGCCGGACGCGCCGACCGGGCGGTGCGAGTGGGAACCGTGTGCCGCGCGACCACCGCGGACATCGAGCTGGCAGTGTTGACCGTCCTCTCGGGTACGCCGCTGGCGACGGCCGCCGCCCACATCGGCATGACGCATGCCTTCCTCGCCGACGCGGTTGCGCTGTACAAGGCGGCCGGGCATGCGGCGCTCGTGACGCAGGCTGCTTCCGATGGCTGGTTCCAGGTCCACATCGAGTTCGCCAACTGGGAGAGCGCCGAGAACGACGTGGCCGCCCATCTGTGGCCGGGCCTCCGCACGGCCCAGACCGACGGAACCGTCTCGTCGTGGTGGTACATCCGAAAAGCCCCATGCTGGCGCCTACGGTTCCGCCCTGGCGCAGCCGGACCTGCGGTCGTGAAGCAGTTCGTTATCAGCATGCTTGAGGAGCTCACCCGACGGTCGTTGGTCGCCAGATGGTGGCAAAGTATCTACGAGCCGGAATCCTGCGCATTCGGCGGGTCAGTTGGGATGGCTACGGCCCACCAGCTCTTCCACGCAGACAGCACCAGCATCCTCGAGTATCTGGCTGGAACTGCTGCAAGCACTTCGGCCAGGGCGGACATCGGTCGTCGGGAGCTGTCCATCCTGCTGTGCAGTGCGCTGCTACGTGCCGCCAACCAGGACTGGCACGAGCAAGGCGACGTCTGGCACCGCGTCACACAGATGCGCCCATTTCCGCCAGGCGTACCCGGCGACCGGCTGCACAGCCTGACCAACCAGGTCCGGAGGCTGGTCAGTCTCGACACGAGCCAGTCCCGATTGCGAGTTCATGTCGACGCACCATTGGCATTCGCCCGTGCGTGGCTTGCTGCATTCACCCATGCCGGTCACACGCTTGGTGCAGCCGCACATGACGGAACACTGCACCGAGGGGTCCGAGACATCCTCGCCCACCACGTGATCTTCCACTGGAACCGTCTCGGACTTGCAACCAGAACGCAAGGCGTACTCGCACGGGCCGCCTTTGAGGCGATGCTGAACCCTTCTGGCGGGGCTGGTACTGATGTGGCCACAACCTGACGACCCCGTCCTCGTCCGTCGCATGCGGGCAGCCCATGCCCTTGCGTGCGCGACGCTACGAGTACGGCCCGTTCGCGGCGAGCAC
>DATCXL010000346.1:0-2931 GCA_036565825.1 Mycobacteriales bacterium | reverse complement strand
TCAAAACTACTCTCAGTGAAATTGATCTTGATGTTGCACTGGTACCCAGTGAGGCACCGCGCCACACCGACCGCCGTCACGTTGACTCCGGCAGTGGTGAGTGCCTAGTTTCACCACCGTCATAGTCTGACTTTTCATGATGCGGGGTGCGATTGAACGCCCGCGGAGGGGGGCGGCCCGCGTGTACGACGCGATGATGGCCGAGACCGTCAGGATCACCGGACAGGACGGCGACGAGATCGAGGCGTACCTGGCCCGACCGCTGTCGCCGGAGCCGCACGGCGGAGTCGTGGTGATCCACCACATGCCCGGCTACGACGCGGCCACCAAGGAGATGGTGCGCAGGTTCGCCGCGCACGGCTACGCCGCGATCTGCCCGAACCTGTACTGGCGGGAGGCCCCGGGGGCCAGTCCGGACGACGCCGCGGCAACGGTTCGGGCGGGCGGCGGCGTGCCCGACGACCGGGTGGTGGGCGACGCCGCCGGTGCCGCCCGGTACCTGCGCTCGTTGACCTCGTCCAACGGGAAGGTGGGTGTCATCGGGCACTGCTCCGGCGGCCGGCACGCCTTCCTGGTCGCCAGTTCGCTGGAACTCGACGCGGCCGTCGACTGCTACGGCGCCTTCGTGGTCAACGACCCGCCGGAGTCCATGTCCTGGATGCGTCCGCTGCTACCCCTGGCGGAGAACCTGTCCTGCCCGCTGCTCGGCCTGTTCGGCGCCGAGGACAGGTACCCCTCCCCCGAGGAGGTGGCCACCCTGGAGCGGGAGCTGACCAGGTTGGGCAAGACGTTCTCGTTCCACAGCTACGAGGGCGCTGGCCACGCCTTCTTCTCCGTCGACCGGCCCAGCTACCGGCAGGCCGCCGCGGTGGACGGCTGGGAACGTGTCTTCGACTGGTTCGGCCGCCACCTGAGCGCCTGAGGAGCCGGCATGTGCACCTATCTCACTGAGAAAATCCAGATCACCGGCAGCGGCAAGGGTGCCGAGGGCTGGTTCGGACTGACCCAGGCCGCGGTGTACGTGGCCCATCCGGTGCACGCGCCCTTCGAACACACGGTGAACATCGACTTCGCCAATCCCGGCCGGGGACCCTCCGCCCGGGTCGCCGTCGAGCTGACCGAGGAGGCCGCGCTGGCCCTGGTCGATGCCATCCAGGCCGCGATCGCCTCGGCGCCGCCCGGCCTGGCCGCGGCGAACGGCTGATCGCGCCGGCGCGTTGACTCCCCCGGCCCACCGGTCGCGGGAGTGATGCGACCATCCACCGGTCAGGGAAGGCGATGCGTGTGGACGGCACCAGCACACCCGTGCCGCGGTTCTGGCGGTTCCGCGGCCCGGAGGACCTGCCCGGCCTGGCCTCGGTCCGGGCCGCGGTGCGCCAGGTCGAGGACGGGGTGTGGATGCCCGGGCCGGACACCGTGACCGACCCGGCCGCGCAGACGCCGTTCTGCCTGGTTGCCGAGGTGGGCGGGCAGACCGTGGGCTACACCTGGATGGACTGGTGGACCGAGGTCGACGGCAGCCGGCTGTACCTGCTGTTGGGCTGGGTCGTCCCGGCGTGGCGCCGGCACGGTATCGGCACGGCGATGCTGCGTTGGCAGGAGCAACAGGCGGCGGCGTTCGCGGCAACTCATACCAGCCCGGGCGTCGCCGTGCTTGGCGGTAACGCCGACGAGGACCAGCCGGACACCAGGGCGCTGCTGCTCGCCAACGGTTACCGGGTGGCCTTCACAGTGGTGTGGATGGCCCGCGACCTGACCGCCGAACCGGTTGGGCAACGGGTTGGGCAACAGGTTGCCGAAGCCACTCTTCCGGCGGGCATCGAACTGCGCCCGGTCGCCCATGTGCACCATCCATGGATCCACCGGGCCATCGAGGAGTGCTTCGCCGAGGACCGGACCGGACACCTGCCGCGCACCTTCGCCGAGTACCGGCACGACGTCAGGGAACGACAGTCGGACACCACGCTGTGGACGGTGGCCTGGGACGGTGACGAGATCGCCGCGGTGATGATCAACGAGATCCGGCCGAACGGCACCGGACTGACCCCGTGGCTGGCGGTGCGCGCGCCGTGGCGGCGCCGTGGCATCGGTCGAGCCCTGATGCTGATCGGGCTGCGCAGGCTATCCGAACGCGGCGTGACCTCGACAGCCCTGGCCACCATCGCGCAGAACCCGCACCACAGCGCGGCCCTCTACCAGAGCCTCGGTTACCGGGTGACCCGACGCCAGCCCCGCTACCGCAAGCCGATGGCACAGGCGTTCGGCCGGGCCGGTTAGCACGGGGCGGTGCCCCGAGCCCCGCAACCCGTCACTTCCTGTTTCTAGTAGTGGCTTAACTTCGGCTTACGGTGGCCGGCCGCAAACTCGTTGCCATGAGACGAGGACGAATCATCCTGGCACTGGCGGTAGCGGCCGTGGCCGCGATCGCGACCGGCACCGCGGCGTCGGCGCACGGCAACGGCCCACACCACACCGGACCCGCCACCACCAACACCAGCAACACCAGCACCTTCGAACCCGGTGACGACCACGGCGGCCTACGTCCGCCGGGGGTGTCCGACGACCCGACCGGCCACGACGTGGGTGACGACCACGGCGGCCTGCGCCCGCCCGGGGTTTCTGACGACCCGACCGGCCACGACGTCGGCGACGACCACGGCGGCCTGCGCCCGCCCGGGGTCTCTGACGACCCCACCAGCCACGACGTCGGCGACCTCGACCACCAGAACCGGGACCGGGATGGTGACCACCACGACGGCGACGACCACGGTGACAACAGCGGCCCCGGCAGCGACAACAGCGGTCCCAGCGACAACAGCGGTCCGGGCAGCTCCGACGACTGACCAGACGCAACACCCACACGTACCAGCGGGAATGACCGACCCCTGATCCGGTGTCGTTCCCACACCCCCCGAGGCGGGGCGGCCACCT
>DATCXL010000332.1:0-8749 GCA_036565825.1 Mycobacteriales bacterium | reverse complement strand
GACCGCGGGCGTGGTCGGCTCGGTCGGGTGACGACCGGTCAGCTGGTCGCCTGGCAGGTGGCCGCCGCCCTGGCCCTGTTGGGACTTTCGACCGACCGCTGGTGGCACTGGGTCGGGGTCGGTCTGGCCGGGGTGATCGTGGTACTCACGCTGACCCCGGTCGGCGGTCGCTGGTTGCACCAGATGATCGCCATGCGATGGCGGTTCTGGTGGCGGGTGCCCAGGCAGGTGGTCGATCCGCAGGTCGATCCGCGGCTGGCGCCGCTGCGCGAACTGCTGCCCGACCTGGACGTGCTGGCCGCCGAGGGCCGGGGCGGCGAGCAACTGGGCATCGTGTCCGACGGCCAGTCCTGGGTCGCCCTGGTCGCGGTGTACGGCGACGACGACGAGTTGCTTCCGCGGCAGGCGGCCACCCCGAGACTCCCGGTCCGTGACCTGGCCGACGTGCTGTCCGTCGACGACATCCGGCTGGCTGGTGTGCAGGTCCTCCTGCACACCGTGCCGGCGCCGTCGGGTCTGCTGGCCGGGCGGATCGGCACGGCCACGTCGTACCAGCAGTTGTCGGCCGGCCTGGTACCCGCCGCACAGTTGGTGTGGGTCGCGCTGCGGCTCGACCCGGCGCTGTGCCCGGACGCGGTGGCGGCCCGGGGGGGCGGGCAGGACGGCGTCCACCGCGCGTTGCGCCGGTGCGTCGCCCGCACCACCGAGGTACTCGAGTCAGCCGGCATCCGATCACGGGGGTTGGCCGCCGAGGAGGTGCGTGCCGCGCTGGCGACCTCGGCCGGGGTGGCTCCGCGCCGGGCGCCGGCCACTGACACCCGGCACACCGGCGAGGACTGGCGGGGGTGGACCTGCGACGGGGTGGTGCACAACACGTTCTGGCTGCGCGGCTGGCCGGCGGACGTGTCGCGGGGGATCGCGGCGCTGACCGAACGACTGGTCAACCTGCCCGTGCTGTTCACCACGCTGTCGCTCACCCTGATGCCCGGAAGCGGTGACCGGGTTCGGTTCCAGGCGATGGTGCGGATCTCCGCGGTGTCCGCCGAGGCCGCCCGCCAGGTCGGTTCGGCGTTGCACAAGGCGATGTCCGCGCTCGGGTTCAGGGTCGAGCGGATGGACGGGGAGCAGGCGCCCGCGGCGCTGGCCACCATGCCGATCGGAGGAGCTGCCCGATGATCCGGCGTCCCGCGTTGGCCAGTCACTCGTTGCCCGAACCGGCGGTCGGGCAACTCGACCCGGTGCTGGCCAGCGGTGGTCTGATCGTCGGTCAGGAGGGCCGCAGGCCGCTGGTGGTACGGCTGTTCCGGGCCAGACCGACCCGGGTTGGGTTGTTCGCCGCCGGCTACGTGGCCGGGGTGCTGGCACACCGGGCGTTGGCCGTGGGCGCGCGGGTGGTGGTGGTCACCGACCGCCCGTCACTGTGGACGTCGTTGGTGCGTGCCGCGCCGGTCGGACCGGCCTGGGTGAACGTGCTGCCGACGAACACTCCGGTGCCGACGGCCGGAACGCTGCTGCGCCCGGTGTTGGTGATCGACGACGCCGGTCCGGCCGGGGACCCGAGGCGCGAGGTCGGGCCGTGGCAGACCGCGGTCACCCTCCGGCCCTATCTGACCCCGCAGACGGTGGGGTCGCTGCGCTCGTACGACCTGATCGTGTTGCAGCGGACGGCGGTCGAGGCGGTCGGCCCGGTACGGGCCGCGTTCGCCCTGCCGGCCGAGGCCACCCAGTGGCTGCCACGGATGCCGGACGACACCATTGCGCTGGCCGAACCCGGCCGGGTGCGTTTCGCCAACCTGGCGGTCACCCAGGTCGAGCAGATGGCGTTCGGCCCACCCACCCGGCGAGACTGACCCACACCCCACCCCCGGTTGATGACTCCGTCCCCCGGACTCGGACTCCGGAGCCGGGGCGAGGGCATGAACCAACCGAGAGGGCAGGCACAGACCAACCAACCTGATCACGCCGGCATCCCGAGGGTTTGAGGGAGGTGGAGCGAAGCTCCCCCACAGAGGCGGTACAGCACGCCAGTCCCGTGTCCACCCGGTCCCTTGCTGGGGCTCTGCCCCGGCAAGGGACCGGACTCGCTCACCCAGCCAGACCGCGCACCTGCTGGTAGAGGTTGAGCACGGCCAGGGCAATCGGGACGATCGACAACACAACCAGCATCTCCAGGATGTCGGTCAACCGGCCCCAGTACGGCGAGGGGCGGCTGTTAGGTCCGCGCAGGCCACCGAGTAGCACCCCGGCGGCCAACACCAGCAACGGAAGCAACACCCCGGCCAGTTTGGCGGGCTGGCTGTGGTCGCCCGACGACAGTGCGAACGCCAGCAACCCGAAGCCGAACAGCCCCGGCAACAACAGCCACAGTCGCTGGGTGCGGCCGAAGAACAACCGGGCCCGTAGCACCAGCGCCAGCCCCACCACCGCGCACATGGTGGGACCGGACCAGCCGGGCCCGGTGGCCAGGAAGATCTCGCACCCGGTCGCCACGGCGCCCAGCGCACCGACCAGACCGGTCATGAACCGGTCTGCGGACCTGGTCTGTGCCAGCACCCGCGGGCCGGGAACCACCTCGTTCTCCCGGCGCAGGTCCTCCGTCCCGGTCGGTACCGCGGGCAGCGGCAGCCGGGCCAGCCGGAAGGCGAACATCGGAATCAGTGGGGTGAGAGCGAGCAGGGTGGCGATGGTGATCGCGGCCGCCCCGGACGGGCTCAGTGAGTCGAAGAGCAGGCAGAGCAGCGATGCCAGCGCACCGAAGCACGCGGTCACCGCCACCCCGAGAAAGTTCGGACCACCCTCGACGATGCCGAACGCGGCCAGCGCGGCGACGACCATGGCGGCAGCGCAGCCGACCAGCAGTTGGGCCGCCCCCAGTTCCGCCAGGGACCGGTGGCCGGCCAGCGAGAACAGGCCGGTGAGGAAGGCGAACGGCACGGCCAGATAACCCAGCACCGCACCGGCCCGGGCATCGGCCATCGCCCGGGACAGCGCCGTGCCGGCGATCAGAGCGGCCAGCGCCAGCACGCCCCCGAACAGGCTCGGAACCGTCCACGGTGGACCTGACAGGGCCAGTGCGAGCACACCCAGCGACAGCGACCCGGCCACGACGGCGAACGAGAACGCCCGGGTGGTGCTCGGTTGCCACCGGTCGGACCGGTCCCGCGACGCGGTGGCGATGGCGTCCACCACGTCGTCGAACGCCAGCTCGGGCAACTGCGCCTGTCGAGGTCGGAAGTGCAGGATCTCGCCGTCGCGCACACCCAACGAGGACACGCTTCGCGCGGGGTCCAACGGAGTCTCACCCATCCGTTGCAACACCCAGCCGCTGTGTACCAGGCCCGCGTCGGGTAACTCCTCGCCGGCGTGGCGGAGCAGGGTGGGCAGTAGGTCAGCCAGTGGCACGTCAACCGGCAGCGCCATGTCCACCCTGGTGCTCGGCGCGATGATCGTGACCCGGCACAGGTCCGCTCCAACGTTCGGACTCACCGAACTCCCTCGTCTACTCGTCGATCCGACCGTGCCCCACCTCGGGTTCGCCCCCGTCGATGACGGACGGCGGTCGCGAGACTACCTACCATGAGCGGTGTCGTGGTTGACGCCGTGTGTCCGAAGTATTCTCGGGCCCTGCGCCAACAGTTCGCTACCAACCGTGTCGGGTGATGCCGTGCCGTGCCGTGCTCTGTGCGGTGGTCGCTCTGACGGTGTTCTGTGTGGTGCTCTGTGCCGGTACCAACGGTGCGCCGCCCGCACCCGCGTTCAACCTGTGCGGGTGACCCGCGACGAGCATGACGTGTCGACTCTGAGAAAGGACCCGTGGTGAGCACGATCGTGTTCCGGCGTCCCCCGCGCCGTCCCGCGCCGGAACTGCCCCGTGGCGAGATCCTGCTCGAGTCACCGCCCGAGTTGCCGGAGATGGTCGCCGGGAACTTCACCCAGGCGCTCACCTACCTGCCGATGTTGGCCGGCGCCGGTTCGATGGTGTTCCTGGTCGCCGGCCCGGGGGCCCGCCCGATCACCTACGTGGCCAGCGGCATGTTCGGGCTGTCCATGCTCGGCATGATGGTCGGCCAGGTGGGCCGTGGCAGCGGGGAACGCAAACAGCGGCTGAACTCCGAACGCCGTGACTACCTGCGCTACCTGGGCCAGGTCCGGCGCCGGGTTCGGCGGGCGGCCGCGCAGCAACGTGAGGCGTTGTTGTGGCGCAACCCCGACCCGGGTTCGCTGTGGTCGGTGGTGATGAGTTCCCGGCTGTGGGAGCGGCGGACCGCCGACGCCGACTTCGGCAACGTGCGGATCGCCACCGGCCCGCAACGGCTGGCCGTGCAGATCATCCCGCCGGAGACCAAGCCGGTCGAGGACCTGGAACCGATGACCGCCGGCGCGTTACGGCGGTTCGTGCGCACCCACTCGACCGTGCCTGACCTGCCGGTGGCGATATCGTTACGCGCCTTCGCCAGGGTGTCGTTCACCGGTGAACCGGTGGCGGTGCGCGACCTGGCCCGGGCGATGCTCGCCCAACTGGCCGCGCTGCACTCCCCGGACGACCTGCGGATCGCGGTCTGTGTGGGGCCCGATCGACTGGCCGAGTGGTCCTGGGTCAAGTGGCTGCCGCACGCGTTGCATCCCACCGAGTACGACGCCGCCGGGCAGGTGCGGATGGTGTCGGGCAACCTGGTGGCGCTGGAGAACCTGCTGGGCTCCGAGCTGAAGGACCGGGCCCGGTTCACCCCGCGGGGCGCCGGGGACGAACCGCACCACGTGATCGTGGTGGACGGCGGTCGGGTGTCGCTGGACTCCCAGCTCGCCGCCGGCGGTGTCGCCGGGGTGACCGTGCTGGACCTGTCCGGTTCGGTCAGCCACACCGTGGATGGCAGCACCCTGCGGCTGCACGTCGGCCCGGACCAGGTCGGCATGGTCACCAGGGACCGGGCCAGCAAGGACGTCACCACCCGGGTCGGCCGGCCGGACCGGATGGGGGTGACCGAGGTCGAGGGCCTGGCCCGCCAGCTCGCCCCGTACCGGGCCAGCACCGCCACCGGGGAGTCGTCGGACTCGCTCGCCGTCGACCTCACGCTCACCTCGTTGCTGGGGGTGAACGACCCGTTCGCGTTGGATCCGGCGGTGGCCTGGCGACCCAGGGCGCCACGGAACCGGCTGCGGGTGCCGATCGGCATCGGCCAGGACGGCGCGCACGTGGAGTTGGACATCAAGGAGTCCGCGCAGGACGGGATGGGTCCACACGGCCTGGTGATCGGCGCGACCGGTTCGGGCAAGAGCGAACTGCTGCGCACGCTGGTGCTGGGCATGGCCATGACGCACTCGTCGGAGACATTGAACTTCGTGCTGGTCGACTTCAAGGGTGGGGCGACCTTCCTCGGGTTGGACGATCTGCCACACGTGTCGGCGGTCATCACCAACCTGGAGGACGAACTCCCGCTGGTGGACCGGATGCAGGACGCCATCCACGGTGAGATGGTGCGCCGACAGGAGGTACTGCGGGCGGCCGGCAACTACGCCTCGCTGCGCGACTACGAGCGGGCCCGCGAACAGGGCACCCCGCTCAAGCCGCTGCCCAGCCTGTTCGTGGTGGTGGACGAGTTCAGTGAACTGCTGTCCGCGAAGCCGGACTTCATCGAGTTGTTCGTGATGATCGGACGGTTGGGCCGCAGCCTGGGCGTGCACCTGCTGCTGGCCTCGCAGCGGTTGGAGGAGGGCAAGCTGCGCGGCCTGGACACCCACCTGTCGTACCGGATCGGGCTGCGCACGTTCTCGGCCTCGGAGAGCCGGGTGGTGCTGGGTGTGCCGGACGCCTACGAACTGCCACCGCAGCCGGGCAACGGCTACCTGAAGTTCGACACCACCAACCTGGTGCGGTTCAAGGCGGCCTACGTCTCCGGCCCGTACGAGCACCGGGAACGGCCCCGCCAGCAGTCGGTCGTGCAGCACCAGGTGCTGCGGTACGGCACCGACTACGTCGAACCACGGATGGTGCAGCTACCCGCCGAGCAGGCGCTCGAGCCGCGGGGGGAGCAGCAGCAGAGCCTGCTCGACATCGTGGTCGGCCGACTGCGCGGGCACGGACTGCCCGCGCACGAGGTCTGGCTGGATCCGCTGGGCGACCCGCCCACGCTGGACCAGTTGCTGCCGCCGTTGGAGGTGACCGAACTGCTCGGGCTGAGCACGCCGAGCTGGGATGGCCGCGGTCACCTGACCACGCCGGTCGGCATCGTGGACAGGCCGTTCGAGCAGCGCCGGGACCCGCTGTGGGTGGACCTGTCCGGTGCGGCCGGGCACGTCGGGCTGGTGGGTGGACCGCAGAGCGGCAAGAGCACCATGCTGCGCACGTTGATCACCAGCTTCGGGCTGACCCACACCCCCCAGGAGGTGCAGTTCTACTGCCTGGACTTCGGTGGTGGTGGCCTGTCCGCGCTGACCGGCCTGCCGCACGTCGGAGGGGTGGCCGGCCGGTTGGACGCCGACCAGGTGCGCCGCACCGTCGCGGAGGTGACCAGCCTGCTGGAGGCCCGGGAACGGGAGTTCGCCGAGCAGGGCATCGACTCGATGGCGACCTACCGGCGGCTGCGTCGGGACGGCAAGATCGCCGGCGACCGGTTCGGTGACGTGTTCCTGGTTGTGGACGGCTGGTTGACCGTGCGCCAGGACCACGAGGCGCTGGAGACGACCATCACCAACCTGGCCGGCCGCGGTCTGGGCTTCGGCGTGCACGTGGTGATCGCGACGAACAAGTGGTCGGAGTTCCGGCCGGGCATCCGCGACCTGCTCGGCACCCGACTGGAACTGCGGCTGGGTGACCCCTACGAGTCGGAGATCAACCGCAAGCTGGCCGCGAACGTGCCGGAGGGCTCGCCCGGGCGGGGCCTGACCCGCGACGGGCTGCACTTCCTGTCCTCGTTGCCCCGGATCGACGGCGTGGCCAGCTCGGAGGATCTGGCCGAGGGAACCCGGCACGCGGTCGGCACGGTGTCCGCCGCCTGGCGTGGCGAGCCGGCACCGCGGGTGCGGCTGCTGCCGTTCGAGTTGCCCTACGCCGATCTGCCCCGGCCGGGCAGGCACACCCGGTCGGGTGTGCCGATCGGTATCGACGAGGAGGAACTGGCCCCGGTCTATCTGGACTTCGCCCAGGAACCCCACTTCCTGGTGCTCGGCGACACCGAGTGCGGCAAGTCGAACCTGTTGCGGGTGATCGCCCAGGGCATCACGGCCAGGTACACCCCGGCAGAGGCCCGGATCATCATGGTCGACTACCGGCGGTCGTTGTTGGACGCGGTGAACACCGAACACCGGATCGGGTATGCCGCGGCCAGCACTGCCGCGCAGTCGCTGATCAAGAACGTGGCCGCGTCCCTGAACAAGCGACTGCCGCCCGCGGACGTCACTCCCGACCAGTTGCGCAGCCGCAGTTGGTGGAGCGGTTCGGACCTGTACCTGATCGTGGACGACTACGACCTGGTGGCCAGCCCGTCGTCCAACCCGCTGGCGGTGCTGGCCGAACTGCTTCCGCAGGCGCGGGACATCGGTCTACACGTGATCCTGGCCCGGTCGTCCGGGGGCGCCGGCCGCGGGATGTTCGAACCGGTGATCCAGCGGCTGCGGGAGATGGGTTCACCCGGCCTGGTCATGTCCGGCAACAAGGACGAGGGCGTGCTGCTGGGCAACGTGCGGGGCAAGGCCCTGCCGGCCGGGCGCGGATACCTCGTCAGCCGCCGCCTGGGCACCAAGCTCATCCAGACCGCCTATCTGCCGCAGGAGGACCCGGTGCGATAAGGGATGGTGGTCCGGTGGGGCGGGGCTCAGGCGGCGATCTGCGGCGTCGGGGGTTCGCTCACGTGTGGGGGTACACGCCACGCGAACCCCGCTCCTTCTGATCACGCCGTCACGTAGGGTCCTGAGGGGGTGCGGGGTGGAGCGAAACTCCACCGCGGAAGGCAGAACAGCACCATGCCCCCTGTGGCGTGACTCCCGAGCCGGGGCTTGGCCCCGGCGAGGGCTGGTAACCAACATAAGGTGGGAACCGCGGGCGCCCTGCCGTCGTCTGACCGGGTGCACCAGCGGTGTGCGGACCTGTCGTCCCCTTGTTCTGGAAGAGGATGCGATGGCCGAGTTACCGGTGTCCCCACAGCAGGGCAACGATCCTGACGACGGCGGTTGGAAGGGGCGTCGGGCCGAGCAGGAAGCCGCGTCGGCGACCGCTCCGCTGGCATCCGGTCCTCTTGGCGGAGTGGCTGGTGCGGCGGCCCAACCACAGGGACCGGTCGGGTCGGATGCCGCGTCCGGCGCCGCTGCCACCGCTGCCGGTGGGCCACCCTGGGGAGGTCCGGTGCACAATCCGGTCGGCCAGGGCGTCGCCGGGTACGGGACGGACACCGGGCCCGATCAACCGGGGCCCGACGTCGCGCTCGGCGCGGTCTACGGGCCCGGGTCGGACACACCGGCCGGTGTTGCCGCGACGCCGATCGACCCGTCGGCACCGGTGGGATTCGCCGCGCCGACCGACCAGGGTCACACGTCGCTGGCCGACGCGGGCAGGGACACCGGCGAGGCGGTCCCGGCCGGCCCGGGACTCGGACCGGCTGTTGACGAGCCCGCCTTCCACGATGACGTGTCCTTCCATCCGATGGACCTCGACGCCGTGCTGTCCGGTCAGCCGGTCGGCCCGCCGACGGGTTCGCCAGCCGGTCAGTCGGTCGGTCAGTCGGCCGGTCCGCAGGCGGGCCAACACGCCGCTCCG
>DATCXL010000322.1:0-2443 GCA_036565825.1 Mycobacteriales bacterium | reverse complement strand
CGCCATGGTCAACACCGCGCCGACCGCCAGGAACGGCAACACCTGGACCGTGACGTGCAGGTCACGACCGGTGAGTGAACCGACCAGCCAGAACCGGACCTGGTCGAACGTGTCAGCGTCGAGTATCAGCACGCTGGTGGTGACCGCGCCGAGGAACGACGCGAGTGCCGCCCCGGCGAGGGTGAGTTTCACCGGGCTGGCCCCGTCCCGGCCACGGGCGGCCAGCACGAAACCGGTGAACGCGGCCAGGCCGGCGCCGACGAAGCCGAACCAGATGTAGCCGGCGACCGAGTCGATGTCGAGAACGCTGATACCGGTCACGATCCCCAACGCCGCCCCGGCGTTGACGCCGAGTAGTCCGGGGTCGGCGATGGGGTTGCGGGTGAGGCCCTGCATGAGGACCCCGGCCATGCCCATGGCCGCGCCGACCACCAGCCCGACCACGGTGCGGGGTACCCGCAGTGACCGGACCACGATGGTGTCGGCGGAGTCGGTGCCGGC
Organism: Mycobacteriales bacterium; assembly: GCA_036565825.1. Classification (GTDB taxonomy): domain Bacteria; phylum Actinomycetota; class Actinomycetes; order Mycobacteriales; family DASULA01; genus DASULA01. Next base: position 1,942 of record DATCXL010000322.1, on the reverse strand, counting down.
ACGGTGCCAGAGTGCGGTCCACACGTCGACGGGCGCGATGTGTCGGCTACCCAGCGCGAGGCTGGCCAGGACGGCCACGGTGAGCACCCCGACCGTCGCGCACACGTACGCGACACGCCGGGTGCGCCGGTACCGGCGGGGGGCGGACCGCCCAGAGACCATGTCCTCCACCTGTCAGGTTAGGTTTGGCATACCTTACCCACGGGTGGTGACCGCCGACAGGGGGAGGGGCACCCGACCGTGGGGGAGGTTCCTCAGTCGGGTGAGGGCGGTGTGGAGGACGGCGTCAGGCCGGGCGGCGGATGGTGCGCAGGATGTCGATGATCTCGGGGATGTCCGGGTCGGTGCGGTGGCGGTTGGCCAGGTTCAGCCCGGTGGTGGCCTGTTCGTTGATCTGGGCGGATCGGACCAGCTTCGCCTCGGTCGCGTGGGTCTGGGCGGTGGTCAACACGCGTCGACTGTCGCGTTGGGCGAGGTGGACGTTGACCAGGCGTAGGCCGACCAGGGCCCGGGATCGAGGATCCTTGACGCCATAGGAGTTGATCGACTCGGTGAGCCGACGTTCGGCTTCGGCGCTGCGGATCCGGTGTTCGACGGCGAGGGAACTGAACGCGTGGCCCAGGTCGCTGGTGCGCTCCAGCCCGCCCAGCGCGGTATCCCGGAAGGTAGCCGCACTTGGCTGCGCCGAGGCACCGAATTCGTCCTCGGCGCGGCGAGTGAGTTCGTCCACGGCGTGCACGTCACCGAGCCCAGCCAGGGCACGGGCGCGCCGACTCCGGACGATCGCTCTCGCGTCATCGGGCAGGTTGGGCATCGCGGTGTCCAGGTAATCCAGCAGGTCCACGGCGGTCTGGTAGTGCTGTTGGTAGATCGCCTGGCGGGCCATATCGGTGAGGATCAGGACGCGCAGTGGGCCTGTCGGCTCGGCAGGAGCACCTTCTGTGGCTGCCAGCGCGGCGGCGAACACCCGCTGTGCGGTGCCGTGCTCGCCTGTTCGACCAGAATCCATCCGGTGGTGCAGCCCAGGTGGGCAACGGCGGCATGCATGTCCTGGCGCACCGTCTCGTCGCGATAGACCCCGCGCAGAGCATCGAGTGCTGTCCGGAACCGGCGAACCATGGCCGCCCCGCTGATCGCACCCCCGCCCATCAATCGCTCGAATTCATGCGAATGGAGGCGCAGTAGGTTCACCTGTTCCACGTCGCTGGCACCGATGTGGGCGAGATCCTTTGGTGCCGGAAAGAGCCGGGTGACCGGTTCGGCCATCGCCCCGCCCATGGCACCGGACACGACGATCATCAGGTCTCAACGGCTGATCATGTCGTCTGATCCCTTCTGCCCAGTACCCCTATTCTCACCGTACCGCTTGATCCGGGAGATGCCGAGAACCCGAGTTCGGCAGCGGAACCGACCCCGGGGACCTTCATCAACTGCGCCAACACGTCCGGCTGCGGGCGGGCGGTCGCACCCGACTCCCAACACTTGACCGTTCGCACCGACACCCCGACCATCTTGGCGAACTTCTCCTGACTCCACCCAAACACATTCACCCGAATATCCGCCAACAGTTGATTACGCGGCATAACGCCCTCCCTGACCTGAACAACGTGCGCGCGAGCGTAAGCCGCACACTTTTTCCCCTCCATTTTTCCCTATGCCTGCACGAGTTTCCGTAACAGCGGCGGGCACGGCATATTCGAATTCCTCGTTTGAGTCAACCAAGCGGGATTACCCCCACGGGCGTGGGGATCACCATGTGGACCCGGCTGTCCGCCACGACATCGTCGGAACACCCCCACGGGTGTGGGGAGCACGCGGCGATGTGCTCGATCCCTCGCTCAATCACCGGAACACCCCCACGGGCGTGGGGAGCACACGGCCGCTGAACGGCGGGCAGCCGACTCGATCGGAGCACCCCCACGGGCGTGGGGAGCACGTAATC
>DATCXL010000219.1:0-2094 GCA_036565825.1 Mycobacteriales bacterium | reverse complement strand
CGCCAACCAGGTGACGAAGGTGAGTACCCCGGTGCCGGTGGCGAACCAGAACAACAGGGCCGCCGCGCTGTCGGCCTCGACCGCCGCGGCGGCCCGCAGCAACCCCACCTCGTCGCCGTCGGTGGTGACCACCCCGGTCACCACCGGTTTCCCCCGGGTCAGCGTGCCGGTCTTGTCGAACAGCACCACGTCGACGGTGCGCATCCGTTCCAGTGCGAGCCGGTCGGTGACCAGGATGCCGGCCCGGGCCGAGATGGTGGTGGAGATCGCGATCACCAGCGGGATGGCCAGGCCCAGCGCGTGTGGGCAGGCGATGACCAGCACGGTGACCGTCCGGTTCACCGCGGCGCCGGGGTCACCCAACGCCAACCAGGTGACGAAGGTGAGTACCCCGGTGCCGGTGGCGAACCAGAACAACAGGGCCGCGGCGCTGTCAGCCAACGCCTGGGCGCGTGACCGGGACGACCGGGCCTGTTCGACCATCCGTTGGATGCCGGCCAGCGCGGTGTCCGAACCGACCGCCTCCACCCGCACCCGCAACGCGTTGTCGGTGGCCACCGTGCCGGCGACCACCCGGTCGGGCACGGTGCGCGGCACCGGCCGGGACTCGCCGGTGATCATCGACTCGTCCACGTCGGCGGTGCCGTCCACCACCGCGCCGTCGGCCGGTATCCGCGCGCCTGGACGCACCAGCACCACGTCGCCCGGACGCAGCGCGTCGACCTCGACCGCTCGGATGCCCTCGGCGGTGACCAGTTCGGCCTGGTCGGGCAGAAGTACGGCCAGCGCCTCAAGCGCGCCGGACGCGTGGCCGAGCGCACGCATCTCCAGCCAGTGGCCGAGCAGCATGATCACCACGAGCAGGGCCAGTTCCCACCAGAAGTCGAGGTCCAACCCGCCCACGCCAAGCGAGGTCAGCGCGCTGGCCACGAACGCGACCGTGATCGCCGAGGCGACCAGCAGCATCATGCCGGGCCGGCGGGAGCGGATCTCGCTGACCGCACCGGTCAGGAACGGCGCACCGCCGTAGCCGTACAGGATGGTGCCCAGTATCGGCGACACCCAGGGCACCCAACCCTGGTCCGGCAGTCGGTATCCGAGCAGGTCGGCGAACATCGGGCTGAACCCCACCACCGGCGCGGCGAGTACCAGGCAGCGCCAGAACCGGGCCCGGTACCGCTCGGCATGGCCGTCGTGGCCTGCGTGGCCTGCGTGGCCGGCGGTGCTGTCGTGGGCGGTGTGCCTGGCGTACGGGCGCACGTTCTTCCCCGATCTTGGGTGAATCGCTTCTGTCAGCTCTTGTTATGGGGCACTTTGGGGGTGATCGCCGACACACCGCTCGGCGAGGTCACCGCCGGCCGAATCGGTGGGAGGAGCAGTCATGGGTGTGCTCGCGGAACTGATGTCTGGGATCGGCACCGGCGCGATCGAGGTGATCGACCTGACCGCGCCGCTGTCGGACCGGACACCGATCATCCAGTTACCCCCGCCGTTCGCCAACACGCCCGGCTTCTCGCTGGAGGAGATCAGCCGGTACGACGACCGCGGTCCCGCCTGGTACTGGAACACCATCCATACCGGCGAACACGTCGGAACCCACTTCGACGCGCCGATCCACTGGGTGTCCGGTAGGGACAATCTGGACGTGTCCCAGGTGCCGGTGCGCCATCTGATCGCCCCCGCGGTGGTCATCGACATGACCGCCGAGTGCGCCCGGGACGCCGACTTCCTGCTGGAGGTGGACCACGTACGGCAGTGGGAGGCCGAACACGGACCACTGCCGGCTGGCGGCTGGCTGCTGTACCGGACCGGCTGGGACGCTCGCTCGCACGACCAGGTGGCGTTCCTGAACGCCGACCAGAACGGTCCGCACACCCCGGGGGTGTCCATCGAGTGCGCCCGATGGCTTGCCGAGCAGGCGCCGATCATCGGTATGGGAGTGGAGACCGTGGGTACCGACGCGGGGGCCGCCCACGGTTTCGAGACGGCCTTCCCCTGCCACAGTTTCCTGCTCGGCGCGAACAGGTACGGCCTGACCCAGTTGGCGAACCTGGCCAGCCTGCCGCCGACCGGCGCGGTGCTGCTGGCCGGGCC
>DATCXL010000300.1:0-4023 GCA_036565825.1 Mycobacteriales bacterium | reverse complement strand
TGGGCGCGCTCGGGTCGGCTGCCGACACCTTCCTGCTCCGCCGGCACCTACGTCATCTGCTGCTGGTCCGCGGCGCGCACCTGCGCATGGTCGCCGAGCAGGTCGTCGCCGACTCGGTCGGGTCCGCCGGGTCCGCCGGGTCCGCCAACCCTGTCGGGCGGGTCGGAGCCGTGCGGCCGGCAGGGGTTATCGGGCCGTCCGGACCGGTCGGAACCGCTGGGCGGAGCGAACCGGTCAGGCCCTGAGCAGCGTCAGGCACTGGGCGGCTCGGTGGCCGAGCGGGAAACGGCCCGGCTCGTCTCTCTCATGCGAGATTCGAATCCCGACATGCGTACCTGGGTCCCGTTGGTCGCATGCCTCGCCATGTTGTCGTGAACTTTCCCCATGCGGGACGACATGGGTTGGCTGTCGACGCCGGCCGTCCGGGCTGGACCGATTCGACCGCCTGCGGGCGAAGGGGGAACGCGTTGACGGGACATGGCAACTCCGACCCGGATCCGGACGTCGAGCAACTCGCCGGGTTGGCGGGTGCGCCGACCGAGGTGTTACAGCGAGCGCTGGTCGCGGTGATGGTGGTGCACCCGCTCGACTCTCGGGGCCGGTGCCGCACCTGCGCTCCGTGGTGGCGGTGGCGGCCCACCCGCGGTGGCTGTCCCACCCGGGACCTGCTCCGCCTGATCGTGGCCTGACCCCGGACCTTCGGGCGTGGCAGGGTGGCGTGGTGGGCGGACGGCGGGTCGTGGTCGGAGCGGTGCTGGTGGACGGTCACAGCCGGGTACTCGCGGCAGAACGGACCGAAGGCGGCTGGGAGTTCCCCGGTGGCAAGGTGGAGCCGGGCGAGTCCGAGCCGGAGGCGGTGATCCGTGAATGCCAGGAGGAACTGGGCGTCCCGGTGGCACTGGACGGTGCGCTCGACGGTGGACAGCCGATCGCCGGAGGCGGTTATGAGCTCCGACTGTGGACCGGGCGGGTTGTGCACGGTGAACCGGTACCGTTGGTACATGCCCGGCTGCGCTGGGTGCCCGTCACAGAACTGACCGAACTGGACTGGCTCCCGGCGGACCGACCCTTCCTGCCCCAGGTCCTCGCCCGCCTGTGTCGAAACCACAGTTGACCGACCTGGTTTCCCAGCGTGGCCTGCCATGTGCTTGACTGTCTGACCGTGAGCCTCGTCCTTCCCGCCACCCGACCCGCGCCGTGCGCGGTCGCTGGTGGCCGGTTGCGTCAGGCCACCTTTGACGAGTGTTGTCGCTGACCCCTCCCACGTCCTGACGCGACCGCGGTCGCGTCGCCGTTCCCGGGTCGTTCCACGGAGTCGGTCAGCATGTCGTTCTCATCCATCCACACATCCATGTCCAGCGCGCCCATTCCAGCGGCGCCCATGCCGGCGGCGCCCATGCCAGCCGGGACAACCCCCGCTGAGCCGGACCTGCCGCTGCGTGGCCGGTGTGTGGTGTTCCTGCATGCCCACCCCGACGATGAGGCGATCTTCACCGGAGCCACCATGCGCGCGCTCGCCGACCGTGGCGCCCGGGTGGTGCTGGTCACCGCGACCGCTGGCGAGTTGGGCGAACCGGCGCCAGCCCGGCCGGGCGGGTCACTGGCCGGACTGCGGGTGTGTGAACTGGAACGCGCCGCGGCCGAACTCGGGGTGGCCAGGCTCGTGCTGCTGGGCCGACGGGACTCGGGCATGTCCGGATGGGCTGCCAACGCGCATCCCGACGCGCTGGCCGCCGCCGATCGGTCCGGGCTGGACGGGTTGGCCCGGCGGCTGGCCAGACTGTGCGAACGGGAACAGGCCGACACACTGGTGCACTACGACAGCGACGGCATCTACGGGCATCCCGACCACGTCGCCGTGCACCAGATCGGTCGACAGGCAGCGGCACTGGCCGGGATCACCGGCTACCAGGCCACCGTGGACCGTGAACACCTACACCTGACCGGTGAACACCTGGTGGACCGGGCCGCCCGGACCCGGTCGGGTCGGTACGGGCGGGTCACCGTGGAGATCGGACTGGCCATCGTGGCCGGATCGGCGGAACTGGCGGCGAAGCGGGCGGCCATGGCCGCGCACGCCAGCCAGATTCCGGCCCGGGTGCTCGACGATCCGGCGTTCGAGCAGACCTACCGGTTGGAGTGGTACCTGCGCGACGGGCCCCGTTCCACCCTGGACCTGCTGGGGAACGGGCACGCCATCAGGTAGGTGAGGTTACCTTGCCCGGGTGGCCGTGCGGGGCGGGCTCAGGCGGCGATCTGCGGCGTCGGAGGTCCGGACAGCACACCGCCCGGGAGGGTGACCCCATCCCGGGCGGTGCTGTCGTGGCGTCCGGTCAGGACGTCCGGCGGCGGATCTTGTCACCCAGCCAGACCAGCGGGTCGTACTTGCGGTCGGCCACGCGCTCCTTCATCGGGATCAGCGCGTTGTCGGTGATCTTGATGCCCTCCGGGCAGACCTCGGTGCAGCACTTGGTGATGTTGCAGAACCCGAGACCGTGTTCATCCTGCGCCTGCCGCTTGCGGTCGGCGGTGTCCAGTGGGTGCATGTCCAACTCGGCGATCCGCATCAGGAACCGCGGTCCGGCGTAGGACTTCTTGTTCTCGTCGTGGTCACGGATCACGTGACAGACGTCCTGACACAGGAAGCACTCGATGCACTTGCGGAACTCCTGCGAACGTTCCACGTCGACCTGCGACATCCGGTACTCGCCCGGCTTGAGGTCGGCCGGTGGCGTGAACGAGGGGATCTCGCGCGCCTTGGTGTAGTTGAACGACACGTCTGTGACCAGGTCACGGATGACCGGGAAGGTGCGCATCGGCGTCACGGTCACCGTCTCGCCCGGAGTGAAGATGTTCATCCGGGTCATGCACATCAGCCGCGGCCGACCGTTGATCTCGGCACTACACGAGCCGCACTTGCCCGCCTTGCAGTTCCAGCGGACGGCCAGGTCGGAAACCTGGGTGGCCTGCAGTCGGTGGATGACGTCGAGTACCACCTCGCCGTCGTTCACGTCCACCTGGTAATCACGCAGTGCGCCGCCCTCGGCGTCACCCCGCCATACCCGGAAGTGGCCCTCGTAACTCACTGGTCCTCCTCACCGCGCCCACCGCGCGCGGGCAGACCCGGGTGCGGTTGTCCTGTCTGCCTCACGTGGTCTTCCCTTCCGCGGGCAGCTCGGCCAGCTCCTCGTCGGTCAGGTACTTCTTGAGTTCCGAGACCTCGAACAGTCCGGCCAGGTCGGCGCGCAACGCCGGCAGCGGCTGCCGGGTGACGGTCACCTCGCCGTTGTCGAGGGCACAGATCAGGTTGATCCGGCGCCATTCGGCGTCCATCTTCGGGTAGTCGTCCCGGGTGTGTCCGCCACGGCTCTCGGTGCGCTCCAGGGCGGCCCTGGCCACACACTCCGACACCGCCAGCATGTTGCGCAGGTCCAGTGCCAGGTGCCAGCCGGGGTTGTACTGCCGGTGGCCCTCCACGCCGACCTTGGCGGCCCGCGCCCTGAGCTCGGCCAGTCGGGTCTGCGCCGCCTGCATCTCCTCGGCGGTACGGATGATGCCGACCAGGTCGTTCATGGTCTGCTGCAGTTCCTTGTGTACCGAGTACGGGTTCTCACCCGACTCGTTCTGGAACGGCGCCACCGCGGTGGCCAGCGCGTCGTCCACGTCGGACTGCGTGATGGCCGGGCGGGCTCCGTCGAGCGAGTCGACGTATGCCGCGGCGCCCAGCCCGGCGCGCCGACCGAAGACCAGCAGGTCCGACAGCGAGTTGCCGCCGAGCCGGTTCGACCCGTGCATACCGCCGGCAACCTCACCGGCCGCGAACAGACCGGGCACCCGGGCGGCCGCCCCGGTGTCCGGGTCAACCTCGATCCCGCCCATCACGTAGTGACAGGTCGGTCCGACCTCCATCGGTTCGACCGTGATGTCCACGTCGGCCAGTTCCTTGAACTGGTGGTGCATGGAGGGCAGTCGCTTGTGGATCCACTCGGCCGGGCGGCGGGAGGCGATGTCCAGGAACACCCC
>DATCXL010000291.1:0-2138 GCA_036565825.1 Mycobacteriales bacterium | reverse complement strand
ACCGCAGGCCAGGCGCCCGCGGCACGTTCCAGCGCACCGATCACCGGCGGGCCCGGGGAAGGCGCACCCATCACCGAAGAGCAACTGCGGCAGATGACCCCGGAACAGATCACCGAGGCCCTCGCCGCAGGACGACTCACGCACCTCCTGTAACGAGAGGACACCATGTCCATCACCCGGTTCCGGCCGGAGGTTTGGTCCGCCCAACTGCTCGTGGCACTGCGTAAGGCCCTGGTGTTCGCCCAGGCCAACGTGGTCAACCGCGACTACGAGGGGGAGATCACCGCCGCCGGTGACACCGTCCGGATCACCTCCATCTCCGACCCGACGATCGGTACCTACGTGCCGAACTCCACCGTCATCACCCCGGAGGAGTTGACCGACGCGCAGCGCACCCTGGTCATCGACCAGGCCAAGTACTTCGCGTTCAAGGTCGACGACATCGACGCCAGGCAGGCACGCGGGAACGTGATGCCCGAGGCGATGAACCGCGCCGCCTACAAGCTGCGTGACGTCGTAGACCAGTACATCGCCGGCTTCTACACCTCGGTACCGGCGGCGAGTTCGCTGGGCACCATCTCGGTGACCTCGACCACCCCGACCGACGCCTACGACAAGGTGCTGGTCCCACTCAAGGTGGCCCTCGACGAGGCGAACGTGCCCACCGAGGGTAGGTGGACGGTCGTCCCGCCGTGGCTCCATGGCCGGCTTCTGCTGGACTCCCGGTTCGTCAAGGCCAACGAGGCCGGCACCGACACCGGTCTGCGGAACGGTCAGGTCGGCCGGGCGGCCGGGTTCGACATCCTCGCGTCGAACAACGTGGTCAACACCACCGGAGATGACTACGCGGTACTGGCCGGCACGTCGGCGGCGATCTCCTACGCCGAGCAGATCAACAAGGTGGAGGCCTACCGTCCCGAGGCGTCGTTCTCCGACGCGGTCAAGGGCCTGCACTTGTGGGGCGCCAAGGTCGTCCGCCCCGAGGCGTTGGCCACCGCGACCGTCTCCCAGACCTGATCGGAGCGCATCACCATGGCACGTACCGCTGTCCCCTACTCCAACCTGGTGGCAAACTCGAACCTGGCCGACCCGGCCGGGACCACGGTCGACGCCACGAACTCGCACGTCATCGCCGACGCCGACCCGGAACTGACGGTGATCCGGGTGTCGAACACCGCCGCGTCGGACAAGGTGGTCACCATCAAGGCGGGGCCGACCCCGCCCGCGTTGGCCGGTGGTCTCGGGGACCTGGCCGTCACCGTGGCCGCCACGTCCGGTGTGCAGTTCATCGGCCCGTTCGAGAGTGGACGGTTCATCCAGTCCGACGGGTCGATGCTGGTCGACATCGTGTCCGGGCACACCGGCAAGATCACCGCGTTTCGGGTGCCGAGGCACTGATGGTCGAGACGATCCACATCATGGGTGAGGGCGGTGTCGTGCACCCGCACGACCTGCCCCTCCCGGAGGGCATCGCCGGTCGGCTCGCACGCGGGCATCTGCGGCGCGTCAACCCGGACGGCACCCCGTACACCGGCCCGGTCGACGGCGAGGTTCCAGCGCCACCTACCGTCCGGCCGGCCGTGAACGCGCCCAAGGCGGACTGGGTTGGTTGGGCCGTCCACAACGGCGCCAGCGTGGATGACGCCGAGGCGTCGACCAAGGCCGACCTGATCGAGAAGTACGGCCGCGACCCGGCACCACCGACCGACCCGACAGGGGGTAACTGATGGCACGATCCACGGTCACCCCGACCACGGTCACCGAGGCCGGAATCGACCCGGCGGCCGTGGCCGTGGCGGCGAACACCACCGACGGGGACGCGTTCGCGTGGCGGGCACACAGGCTGTTGTACGTGGCCAACGGCGACGACGCGGAGATCACCGTCACGATCGCCACGGCGGCCACTGTGGGCCGGTCCGCGTTGGCCGTGGCCGACCAGTCGGTGACCATCGCCGCTGGCGGGGCGAAGCTGATGGGCCCGTTCGGTCCGGAGTACCGGCAGGCAGACGGGTCGGTGCACGTCGACTACGCGGGCACCACCCCGGCGTCGGTGACCGTGGCCGTACTGGACGCCTGATGGCCGGCCCGGTGTACGCGGTGGAGGCGGACCTGGCCGACTCGGAGTACCTGCCGAAGGG
>DATCXL010000278.1:0-3541 GCA_036565825.1 Mycobacteriales bacterium | reverse complement strand
GGCTCGACCCCGAGCCGCTGCGCACGCTCATGCTCCGGTACTACGCGCTGGCCCGCGACTGCCTGGAGCGCTACGGCGGCTCGGTGGAGAAGTTCATTGGCGACGCCGTGGTCGCGGTGTTCGGGGTTCCGACGTTGCACGAGGACGACGCGCTACGAGCCGTGCGGGCGGCGGCCGACCTGCTCGCGACCATCGAACGGTCGAACGACGAACTGGCCAGGATGGTGGGGGCCACCCTCGGGGTCCGTATCGGCGTCAACACCGGTGAGGTGGTCGCCTACGGCGAGGCCGCGCCGGGACAGTCGTTGACCTCGGGAGAACCAGTGAACGTGGCCGCCCGGCTACAGCAGCACGCCGGGGTCGGACAGGTGCTGCTCGGTGAGAAGACCTGGCGCCTGGTGGCCGGGGCGGTCCTGGCCGAACCGGTCGGCCCACTGTCGGTCAAGGGCAAGTCCGAGCCGATCACCGCGTACCGCCTGCTCGACTTCCAACCAGAACCTGCCGCGGCGGTTCGGCCGTCCGACGTGCCACTGGTCGGCCGCGAACACGAGCTGCGTCAGTTCGAACTGGTGCTGGACCGGCTGGACCAGAATCCCTGCTGCCATGTGGTCACCGTGCTCGGCGAGGCCGGGCTGGGAAAGTCCCGACTGGCCCGCGAGTACATCGCGCTGGCCGAACGGCGGGGTGCGGTGATCGGGATGGGGCGGTGCGTGCCCTACGGACGCGGCGCGAGTCTGCACGCGCTGGCCGAGGCACTCCGTCAGGTCATCGGACCGCAGGACCCGCGGGATCTGGTGTCGACGTCCCCGCGCGACCGCGACTTCGTCGAGGCGCTGGCCGTGATCAGAGGCGGGTTGTTACGGGACGGGTCACCGGGTGCCCGGTCGGACCAGCTCGGCTGGGCGCTCAACCTCGTGCTGGGTCGGTTGGCGCGTGATCATCCGGTGGTACTGGTGCTGGACGACCTGCAGTGGGCCAAGCCAGCCCTGCTCGACATGCTGGATCTCATCGCGGACTGGGCCAGCGACAGTGCGGTGGTGTTGACCTGCGTGGCGCGGTCGGACCTGATCGAACAGCGGCCAGGTTGGGGTAGCGGCAGGCTCAACATCACCACCCTGGGTCTGTCCCCGCTGGGCCCTGAATCGTCCAGGCTGCTGGCGGCCTCCTTCTGCGAGACGATGGCACACGACATCGGGGTACTGGACAGCCTGGCCGAACGGGCGGCCGGCAACCCGTTCCACCTCGAACAGTTGGTCGCGATGGCCGAGGAGGGCACGCCGTACGGGCTGCCACCGACCGTGGAGGCGTTGATCTCGGCGCGCATGGACAGGTTGGAGCCGGCCGCGCGCGGGCTGCTCCAGTGCGCCGCGACCATCGGCCGCGGGTTCACCCGGCGCGACGTGGAGGTACTCCTCGGTGCCGACACCCAGCACGCCCAACACCTGCGCATCCTGTCCCGTAGACGGTTCGTGGAGGTGACAGGTCACGAACCCGACGGCGACACCTACCGGTTCGTGAACACGCTCATCCAGGAGGTCGCCTACCGCAGCACGTCCAAGCGGCTGCGGGCACAACGACACCGGCTGCTGGCCGACCATCTCGAGCAGGCGGGTGAGCCGGCGGAGAAGTTCGGCGACCATCGGGAGCGCGCGGTCCGACTGTTGGCCGAGCTGGGCCCGTTGGACGAGGAGTCCGGGCTACTCCGGCTGCGCGCCGCCGCCGACCTTGGCACCGCCGGTATCCGGGTACTGCACCGCGGTGACCTTCCGCATGCCGCCGACCTGCTGGCCCGTTCACTGGCACTGGCCGGTCCGGAGCAGCCGACCCAGCTCTGGTTTGCCGAACAACTCGCCGAGATCCGGCTGTTGCTCGGTGACGCGGCCACCTCGACCGAACTGCTCCGTGAGTTGCTGCCGCAGGCCGTCAGCGCCGGCGACCGTGCCGTCGAGGGCCATGTCCGCCTGCTGCTGGCGTTCCTGGACAGCCAGGACGGCGGACCGCATGTCGCCGAGACGGTGGCGGCGCGGATGCTGCCGGTGTTCGAGGCGACCGGGGACGATCTGGGGATGGCCCGGGCCTGCCTGTGGATCGGTCAGGCGCAGCAGAGTCGTGGCCTGTTCGCGGCCACCGACGACCTGTTCCGGCGCGCACTGCGCCATGCCGTCGCGGCCGACGCCGAGTTGGAACTGGCTTCGGTGCTCGGTGCGATGGCGATGTCGTGGTGGTTGGGTCCAGAGCCGGTGGACATGGCGATCCGGCGGTGTGAGGAACTGTTGGCGAAGCACGTCAACGGTCGCCGAGCCGTGCGGGTGGCGATAACCTGCCCGCTGGCGGCACTGCACGCCGCCAGGGGCGACTTCGCCACCGCCGAGCGTCTGGTGGCAGACGCGCGGAGCATCGTCGGTGAACTTCAACACGCATACGCGGCCGTCTCAGTGATGATCTTCGCGGCACGGGTGAACGGGCTCGCCGGCCGGTGGGACACCGCGGTTGGACTGTTGGAACAGGCCCGCGACGCCTGTGCCCGGCAGGGTGACCAGGCCTCCTACGGTGTCGCCGGTCTGGATCTGGCCCGGGCGCTGCTGTGGCAGGGCAGGCCCGAGCAGGCCGCCGGTCACCTGACCGACACGGATCTGGACGGGCCGTTGTCGGTGGCGGCGGTCGCCGGCATGCGGGCCCGGGTGTTGGCCGCCTCCGGGCGGCATGAACAGGCCCGGGCGCAGGCTCGCCGGGCGGTCGAGGAGTCGCTGCGAACCGACTCCAGTGAGTGCCAGGGGATCGCCCTGCTCGACCAGGCGTACGTCGCGACCGAAGCCGCCGACCTGCCCGCCGCAGGTGAACTCGCCCGCCAGGCCCGGGACCGGTTCGCCGACAAGGGACACACCGTGGGGATGGGATGGGCGGACGCCCTGTTGTCCGGGGGTGCGGCTGGGTGAGTGCCTTTGCCGAACCCGGCCGCCCGCCGCTGACCTGGAACCTGCTCGGGCGCAGCGTGGACGACATCAGGTTGCGGGCGGACGGGTATGCCCGGATGAGCCGTGAGTGGGCGGTGGGCGGCGCCACCGGCGCCGGGGTCCGGGTGTGCCTGTTGGACAGCGGGATCGAGGCGGACCATCCACGGATCGGACCGGTACAGGGCTGGTACGGCGCGGTGGCCGGCCCCGACGGTGATCTCGAGGTGCGCAAGGTCGAGCCCGGCGACACCTCCGGTCACGGCACCGCGTGCGCCAGCGTGATCAGGTCGATCGCGCCGGAATGCGAGTTGCACAGCGTCAGGGTCATGGAAAGCTTCGCCGGTACCGGCGACGCCCTGCTGGCCGGACTGCGTTGGGCGGTCGACGGCGACTTCGACGTGATCAACATCAGCATGTCCACCACCCGGCGCAGGTATGTCGGTCCCCTGCGCGAACTGCTCGACCAGGCGTACTTCAGCGGCAAACTGGTGGTGGCCGCGGCGCACAACCTGGCGGTGGAGAGTTACCCGTGGCGGTTCTCCTCGGTGCTCTCGGTGGGCAGCCACGGGGCAGGCTGCCCGGATCTG